>NZ_JBNFOJ010000450.1:0-1564 GCF_057364705.1 Brevundimonas sp. CURTG3B2_SDJG | reverse complement strand
GAGCGGCTCGACGAGCGGCGCGCCGCCTCTCGCGCCGCCCCCGCCCGGTCGCTGCGCGACCCCCCTCCCCGGGACGGGAGGAGAAGACGACCCTTGCCTTGTCATCCCGGCCGAAGCGCAGCGAAGAGCCGGGATGAAACTGATCGTTGTTTACCCGCTCCGCCTTCGCTAGGCGTTTTCAAACACAACCCGGAGCCGCCATGTCCCGCGTCAGCGACCGGTTCGAGGGCACCTCGAACTACATCGCCACCAACGATCTGAAGATCGCGGTCAACGCCGCCGTGGCGCTGGAACGCCCCCTGCTGATCAAGGGCGAGCCGGGCACCGGCAAGACCGTGCTCGCCTACGAGATGGCGCGCGCCCTGAACGCCCCGCTGATCACCTGGCACGTCAAGTCGACCACCAAGGCCCACAACGGCCTGTACGAGTACGACGCCGTCTCGCGTCTCCGCGACAGCCAGCTGGGCGAGGAACGGGTCCACGACGTCCGCAACTATCTGAAGAAAGGCAAGCTGTGGGAGGCCTTCACCTCCCCGGTCCGCCCCGTCCTGCTGATCGACGAGATCGACAAGGCCGACATCGAGTTCCCCAACGACCTGCTGCAGGAACTCGATCGCATGGAGTTCTACGTCCAGGAGACGGACGAGACGATCCGCGCCGAGGTCCGCCCCGTGGTGGTCATCACCTCCAACAACGAGAAGGAACTGCCCGACGCCTTCCTGCGCCGCTGCTTCTTCCACTACATCCGCTTCCCGGACGCCGAGACGATGCAGGCGATCGTCGAGGTCCACTTCCCCGGCATCAAGCCGCGACTGGTCTCCGAGGCGCTCAAGACCTTCTACGAGATCCGCGACACGCCCGGCCTGAAGAAGAAGCCTTCCACCTCCGAACTGCTGGACTGGCTCAAGCTGCTGCTCGTCGACGACGTCGATCCCGAGACCCTGCGCGAGAAGAACCCGAACAGGCTGGTCCCGCCGCTTCACGGCGCCCTGCTGAAGAACGAGCAGGACGTCCACCTGTTCGAGCGCCTGGCCTTCCTCGGCCGCCGCGAAGGGGCCCGGCCCGGCGGCTGAACTTCCGCTCATCCGCCGCCGCATCGCCGGACGGGTTTCGTCACGGCTGTTACCGCGATTTCACTGGATTTGCCGCCCGCGAGGCGCAGGATAAGCGCCACACTAAGGACTCTTGAGACGATGCTGCTCCGGCCCTTCCTGATCTCCAGCCTCTGCGCGGCGTCCGCCTTCGTCGCGGCCTGCGACGGGGAATCGGTGCGCATCTCGTCGACCACCACCGTCAATGACGACGCCAAGGGCGTGCTCAAGGTCGTCCAGACGCTGCAGTGCCCGCAGACCCTGGGCTCCCTCACCCGCAAGGGGACCGCCACCAACGGGGGCCGCACCTGCACCTATGTCGGGCCCAAGGGCGCCGAGGTCATCCTGAACCTGGTTCCCCTGAGCGGCTCCACGCCGGCCCAGATCCTGAAGACCTTCGAGACGACCCCTGTCCGCCTCCCCTGCCCCCGCGCCGTCGAACAGCTCGGCCGCCGGCGCCGAGGCGCGCCGCG
>NZ_JBNFOJ010000449.1:0-1569 GCF_057364705.1 Brevundimonas sp. CURTG3B2_SDJG | reverse complement strand
ACTCCGCCGCGGCGGCGCCGGCGCGGTCGTCTCGGCCCGGACCTGGAACCACGGCAGGAACTGCTGGATCAGCGGGCCGATGCGATCGCGTAAAGCACAGTGCCCACGCCGACCGAGCCGCCCAGCACCCAGCCCAGCGCCAGCACCGCCGCCTCGATCCCCATCCGGGTCCAGCGGATCGGCCAGCCGGTCCGGCGCGCCAGTCCGGTCATCAGCCCGTCGCGCGGTCCCGGCCCCATGCCGGCGCCGATGTAGGCCGCGCTGGCCACGCCGTTCAGCACCACCCCGGCGATCAGGCTCGCGCCCCTCAGCGGCAGGCCTTGGAATTCCGGCAGCAGCCACAGCGCCGCGTCCGCCGCCAGGCCGATGACGAAGATGTTGCTGAGGGTGCCCAGCCCCGGCTTCTGCCGCAGCGGAATCCACAGCAGCATGACCGCCGCCCCGACCAGGATCAGCACGGTCCCCAGGCTCAGCCCGGCGCGCTCCGCCAGACCCTGGTGGAACACGTCCCAGGGATCCAGGCCCAGGTTGGCGCGGACCATCAGGGCCAGCGAAACGCCGTACAGGCACAGGCCGAGTTGAAGCTGAATGAAGCGGCGCATGAACATGCGGGCAAGAGACCGAAAAGCGGCCTTGTTTTATATAGCCACTTTTATCATGCTGGCCCTATGCGCGACACGGTCGTCACTCTCCCTGGCCTCGTACGGCAGCTCGGCGACTGGCGGGCGTCCGCCGAGGGGCCGGTCGCCTGGCGCGGCCTGTCCGACGCCCTCCGGCGCATGGTCCTGGACGGCCGCCTGCCCCCTGAACGCGCGCCTGCCGGGCGAACGCCGCCTGGCCCAGGCGCTGGGCGTCAGCCGCATCACGGTCACCGCCGCCCTGGATCGCCTGCGCGAAGAGGGCTTCATCCTCAGCCGCAGCGGATCGGGCAGCGTCACCGCCCTGCCCTACAGCCCGGCCAGTCGTCCGGACGCCTTGCTCCACCAAGCCGATCGGCCCGGCGTCATCGACATGGCCGTCGCCGTCCTGCCGGCCACCGAGCAGGTCCATGCCGCCTACGCCCGGGCCCTCGAGGCCTTGCCGGCCCACTTGCCGGGCCACGGCTACGAACCCGTCGGCGTCGAGTCCCTTCGACGGGTCCTGGCCCAGCGCTACGGCCGCGAAGGCCTGCCGACCGCGCCGGACCAGATCGTCGTCACCGCCGGCGCCCAGAACGCCCTGGCGCTAATGCTCCGCGGCATGACCCGGCCGGTCAGACGGCGGTCATCGACCACCCGTCATACCCTCACGCCATCGACGCCTTCCTGAAGGCGAGCCTGGTCCTGGCCCCGGTGGCGCTGACCGCGTCGGGCTGGGACAACGACAGTCTCCTGTCGACGATCCGGCGCGCCCGGCCGCGCGTGACCTATCTGATCACCGCCCACCACAATCCCACCGGTCATGTCATGGCCGCCGGCGACGAGGCCGCCGTCGCCGCGGCCGTCGGGGCGGTCGGCGGCCTTCGTGGTCCTGGACGACACCCTGCGGGACCTCTGTTCGACCGCCCGCCGCCGCCCCTGGCCGAGCCGG
>NZ_JBNFOJ010000448.1:0-1577 GCF_057364705.1 Brevundimonas sp. CURTG3B2_SDJG | reverse complement strand
CAGCGCGCCGAGCCGCCGCCGGAACCGCCGCCTCTCCCTCGGCCTCCAGCGCCGCCGCCGCGGCGTCCCGGGGCTTCCCGAGGAACATCCGGAATGTCGGCCAAGCCCTTGGTCAGGGCCGTGAAATACAGGCCTGTCCCGCCCACCAGCAGGACCGGACGCCCGTCCAGCTGCTGCAACAGATCCATCGCCGCCCGGCTCCAGCGTCCCACAGACCAGGCGTCGGCCGCATCGGCCACGCCGTACAGCCGATGCTCGGCCGTGGCCTCGTCCGCCTCGGACGGCCGGGCGCTCAGCACCCGCAGGTCGGCGTACAGCTGCTGGCTGTCGGCGTTGACGATCACCGCCCCGGTCCGCGCCGCCCGTGTCCAGCGCCAGCCGCGACTTCCCCGAGGCGGTCGGGCCGGCGATCAGGGTGATCTGGCAAGGGTGACTCACGCTTGTTCTTCTCTCGTCATTGCGGGGTGCCCGACGGGCGAACCCGGAACGCAGGGCGGCTCGCTCCCCTGGGTTCCGGGTTCTCCGCTGACGCGAAGCCCTGGAATGACGAATGGGGTGCGCGCCGGCGCCTTCGGCGATAGAACGCAGGCCCCGCAGCCGCAACCCGCCGGATACCGCCTTGCCCGACCGCTCCGACGTCATCTCTGTCCTCGACGCCATCCGGGATCCCAAAAGCGGGCGAGGGCTGGTCGCCGCCGGCCTGGTCCAGGGCCTGACCGTCGTCGAGGACCGCGCCGGCTTCGTCATCGAGGTCCCGGCCGGCGAGACCGGCCTCTACGCTCCCGTCCGCGACGCCGCCGAGGCCGCGCTGAAGGCCATGCCCGGCATGAACCGCGTCTCCGTCGTCCTGACCGCCGAGGCCGTGGCCGCCAGGCGGCCGGCCCGCACCGCCTCCCTCTCCCCCAGGCGGTGGAGCAGACGCGGGCGAAAAGCCCCGGTCCCCACCGACCGCCCGGCCCATGTCCGCCGCGTGCTGGCCGTCGCCTCGGGCAAGGGCGGCGTCGGCAAGTCCACAGTCGCGGTCAACCTGGCCGCCGCCCTGGCCGCGCGCGGACTGTCCGTGGGCCTGCTCGACGCCGACGTCTATGGCCCCTCCATGCCCACGATGCTGGGGGTTTCGGGCAAGCCGGACTACGTCGACGGCATGATCCAGCCCCACGTCGCCCACGGCCTGAAAGTCATGTCGGTGGGCCTGCTGACCAAGGCCGAGGACGCCATGGTCTGGCGCGGCCCCATGGCGTCCCAGGCCCTGACCCAGATGCTGACCCAGACCCGCTGGGGAACCGAGGACCGGCCGCTCGACGTCTTGGTGGTCGATCTGCCGCCCGGCACCGGTGACGTCCAGCTGACCCTGATCCAGAAGACGCCCCTGGACGGGGCGGTGCTCGTCACCACACCTCAGGAGGTGGCGCTCGCCGACGCCCGGCGCGCCCACGCCCTGTTCCAGAAGGTCGGCGTCCCCACGCTGGGCCTGATCGAGAACATGTCGGGCGACGTCTTTGGCCGCGGCGGCGGCCAAGCCGAGGCGGGGCGGCTGGGCGTTTCATTCCTCGGCGACCTGCCGCTCGCCGCCGCGG
>NZ_JBNFOJ010000447.1:0-1610 GCF_057364705.1 Brevundimonas sp. CURTG3B2_SDJG | reverse complement strand
CGCGTGCAGCAGGCGGCTCTGGCCCCCGGCCCCCGCGGCGGTTTCCCGCCCCCCGCATCGTCGTCGCCTCCGCGCCCGTCGAACCCGAGACCATCACCGCCCAGCTGAACTCCACCCGCCTGCTGGACCCCCGCGGCCAGGTCCGCCCCGAGCTGATGCAGCGCGCCCTGGCCGCCCTGGACATCCACAAGGGCAAGATCACCCAGCGCGACCGGATGTACCTGGTCGATTTCACCAAATTCTCCGGCGACGAGCGCCTGTATGAGGTCGATCTCGAGGGCGGCGCCGTCACCCTGATGCGCACCTGCCACGGCCGCGGCTCGGACCCGGATCACTCGGGCTACGCCCGGACCTTCTCCAACGTGCCCGAAAGCTACAAGTCCTCGGTCGGCGCCTACGCCACCGCCGGCGCGGGCTGGGGCGCCCAGCAGGGCCCCAACGTCCTGCTGGACGGGCTGGAGTACAGCAACAACCTGGCCCGCGAGCGCGCCATCATCGTCCACGGCGCCGACTACGCCGACCCGGACTTCCTGGCCCGCGAGGGCAAGCTGGGCCGCTCCTACGGCTGCTTCTCGGTCGCCCACACCGACCTGCCCCGCCTGCGCGAGCGCATGGGCGAAGGCCGCCTCCTGTTCGCCTGGGCCTGAGGCCTCAGGCGGCTCCCGCCTCCCTCAGCAACGCCTGCGCCGCCTCCTGCCCGCCGTGCATGGCCCACCCCATCGGCGTGCCTCGCCACAGCGTGTCCTGCACGTCCAGCCGCGCACCCGCGTCGATCAGCAGCCGCATCGTCTTCAGATCCCCGTTCAACGCCGCCTGGTGCAGCGGCGTCGAATGGCTGTGGATCGCCATGAATCGGTTCGGATCGGCCCCGGCGTCCAACGTCAGCCGCACAGCCTCGGACTGACGATTGATCGTCGCCAGCGACAGGGCGTCGTTCCTCTGCTCTTCCGACGCCCCGGCCAGCAGGCCGGGCAGGACGTCGGTCCGTCCCAGCCCCGCCGCGGTGCTGGCGTCCAGCGGTTGGCCACGCCCGACCAGCCATTCCACCACCTCGGTCTGGCGGTGCCCCAACGCCATCAGCATCGACTGGCGCGATAGGGTCCCGCCCGCGTCGCTCAGCGCTCCCGCCATCTCGATCTGCATCGGCCGCGTCATCTGGCCGTTGGTCACGACCAGCTCCAGCGCATAGTCGATGTCCGCCGGCTCTACGCCCCGGGCCAGCATCAGCCGCGTCATCGCCACGATGTTCGCAGGAGAAGCGGGGATCAGCGTCGGATTATTGGCGACGAACCAGAACAGCTTCGGATCCGAGAAATAGCCCCTGGGCAGTTCCGGCGGCTCCATCGCGCGGCGGCGCAGCAGGTCCGGGTCCCGGTCCAGCAGCTCGGCCAATTCGGCCAGGTCACCGGACTGGATCGCCACCACCGCCGCCTGGAACATGGGGTCCGAAAGCTTGGGTCCGTCGGAGCACAGGAACAGGATGCGCTCGCGGTCCTCGGGCGTCCCTTCCCGCGCCTCCTCCTCGGGCCGCCGGTCCCGCCCCGTCGGTCTGCCAGGCCAGCGCGCCCCGCCTCAGCAGCAGCTCGACCAGCCTCGCCGGCCCCCGGCCC
>NZ_JBNFOJ010000446.1:0-1612 GCF_057364705.1 Brevundimonas sp. CURTG3B2_SDJG | reverse complement strand
GGCCCGGCCGTCGGCGGCCGGCCTGTCCAGGGGGCGCAGCCGGTGATGACGCAGATCGCGCCGGAGACGGCCGCCTGGGCGCTGCAGGAAGCCGGTTTCGCCCTGGGGGGAACAGGCGTCGCGCGGGCCGACGGCCGTCGCGACGGCTTCTGGTTCGGCTTCACCCATGACGCGGTCATCCGCATCCGGCCCGGCCGGACCGACATCCGGGTGGCGGCCCGTGACGGCCGGCCCCATGGCGGCGAGGCCTGCCGCCTGGCCAGCCGGATCAGCGAGCTTCTGCGGTCGGGAGGCTAGGTTCAATCGGCATTGAAACCCGTCATTCCCGCACTTGTGCCGGGAAACCATGAACACGAAGGCCTGGGTCGAGATCTCCAGGGCGCCGGTTGCGACTACCTGGACGCCCCTCGGCTTCAGAGCAATCTATACTCGGCCTGAAGCGTGGGTTCGGGCTCGGCGATCGCGCGACCCTGGCGGACCAGGGCGATCAGGTGGGCCCAGACCGACAGCGAAGCCGCGGGCCACAGCCGCGGGTCCACGGCGGCGTAGAGCACGGGGACCATCTCGGCGATCGTCCGGTCGCCCGCCCGCAACCGATCCAAGACCTGGCTTTCGCGGTCGAGCCGGTGGGCGCGATAGGCCTCCAGGAACGGCGCGGGATCGGTCACGGGGGCGCCGTGCGTCGGCCACAGCGTCGTGAAGCGTCGCGCGATCACCGCGTCCAGGCTGGCCATGTAGTCGGTCATGTCGCCGTCCAGGGGCGCCACCACGGTGGTGGACCAGCCCATGACGTGGTCGCCGCTGAACAGGGCGTTCTCCTCCCGCAGCACGAAGGCCATGTGGTTCGAGGCATGTCCCGGCGTGGCCATCGCCTCGATCGTCCAGCCGTCGCCCCGCAGCACCTCTCCGCCCGCCAGGATCACGTCGGGCGCGAAGGTCTCGTCGTCGTCCTCGTCCAGCATATCCGAGGCGTGGATCGTTCGGAGCGGCGGACGGGCGGCCAGGATGGGCGCGCCGCCGACGGCGTCGGCGAACGGCCGGGCCAGCGGGGCGTGGTCGCGATGAGTGTGGGTCACCAGGACGTAGCTGACGGTCTGGTCCCGGACCGCGTCCAGCAGGGCCTTTAGGTGCGCCTCGTCCAGGGGGCCGGGATCGATCACCGCCACCGCCGCCCCGGGCGCCGGCCGGCCGACGACATAAGTCCCCGTGCCGGTGAAGGTGAACGGGCCGGGATTGTCGGCGATCACGCGCCGGATCAGGGGAGACGCCTGCTCGGCCCGCCCCCGGACGAAGTCGAAATCGCGAACGAAAGGGATCACGCGCCCGCCTCCGCGCCGCGGCCCGGGCCTTGCGTTAGGACTTCGTAAACCTCTTGCGGAGGCCCCGGAATGGCCGTTTCCATCGCCCTGGCTGTCTCAAATCGGCTCCAGCCCATCGCTGCGGCTCTCCTTTGTCTCATGGCGGCGCAACTGGTCGTCGCCTCCTGCACGCCGGAGCCGGCGCCCTACGCCGCGCGCGCGGCCGTGGTTCGCTGACGATCCTATAGCGGCAGGCGGCTCAGGTCGTATCCCGCCGCGGCCGCCGCGTCCCGAAGGGCCTCGGGGTCGGCCCC
>NZ_JBNFOJ010000445.1:0-1621 GCF_057364705.1 Brevundimonas sp. CURTG3B2_SDJG | reverse complement strand
ACCGACGCCGCCCCCGGCGCCAGGCCGGTCCCGGCTTCGGCGGCGCCCGCCGTCCACCCGCTCGACGCCCGGCAGAAAACGCCTTCGATCTCCAGGTCCCGATCGTGATCGGTGAACCCCATGGCCGCGCCGTCCGCGCACATCAGCAGCCAGGCGTGGCACAGCGTCGCCGCCCCGCTCTCGATGCGAGCGGCCATCTCCTCGGGAATGTCGCGCATGCCCTAGACCCTGACCTCGATCAGCGGGACCGCGGCCATCCGGCCCGCGCCGAAGCCCTCCAGCGTCACGTCGATCCGGTCCGCGTCGAACCGAACCGGCGTGTCGAACTCGAACCCCGCGGAGACCGCCGCGCCCGGCTCGGGCGGCGCCTCCAGCGTCACCGCCCCGGTCGCCGTGTCGAGCTGAAACGCCGCAGTCTCGATCCCGTCGATCGCGACGCGCACGGTCCCCTCGACCGGCTTGGAAATCCGGCGCGTCCACCCGTCCGCGCCCTCGCCGTACCGTTTCACCAGGGCGAAGGCCGTCCTCGCTCCGTCGCCGGCGCCCAGCGCCTGGTCCGACGGCCCTGGCGTCCCGCCCGGCGGGCACGAACGGAAGTCGGCGAAGTCCCGGAACCGGAACCCGTACAGCCGCCCCCGCCGCGCCTCGAAGAAGGCGGTCAGCGTCGCCATGTCGTCCAGCGACCTCAGGTTCGCCCCGATCAGATAGCGCCGCCGTCCTTCGGCCCACGGCGTCGACCGCCGCTCGAACCCGGACCCCAGCGTGACGATCTCGGTGCGCCGTTCGACGCCCCCGGTCGATCCGAACGCCAGCCGCGCCGGCAGGCGCACCTCGTGAAACGCCATCTCCAGGACCCCGCTTGCAGGATTTCATTCGCGCCGCCCGCCGCGTCATTCGCTTGTCGGGCGAGCGGCGTTCGGCCATGCTCCCGGCTCACGCCTAGGGAGGGTTTCCGTGACCTATGAATCGCCGAACCAAATTCAGAGCTTCGACTGGCAGAAACTGCTGTTCTCGTTCGAAGGCCGCAGCCGCCGCTCGCACTTCTGGATCGGCTGGCTGATCTGCCTCGGCGTCGGCGTCGTCGCCGGCTGGATTCCGCTGATCGGCTTCGTCATCTCGATCGCGCTGATCTGGCCGAACCTGGCCATCACCGTGAAGCGCCTGCACGACATGGGGCACACCGGCTGGCTGGCCGCCGTTCCCTACGCCGTCGGCATCGTCGGGACCATCGTCGGCTTCAGCATGCTGGGCGCCACGGCCATCATGAACGCCTCCGCCCTGGAACGGGAGGAGCCCGCCGCCATCCTCGCCCTGCTGGGCCCGGCGTTCGGCCTGATCGCCCTCATCTGCCTCGTCGGCCTCGCGTTCCTGCTCTGGATCGGCCTCACCGACAGCCAGCCCGGAACCAACCGCTTCGGGCCCAACCCCAAGGACCCGGCTTTGACCGAGGCCTGACCTCTAGGTTCAATCGACATTCCAACCCGTCATTCCCGGCCTTGTGCCGGGAATCCATGAACACGAAAGGCGGAGGTCGAGACCTCCAAGGGCCCCGATCGTGATCCTGGATGGCCGGGACAAGCCCGGCCATGACGGAAAACAAGGATCGGAGAGGCCAAGGCTA
>NZ_JBNFOJ010000444.1:0-1631 GCF_057364705.1 Brevundimonas sp. CURTG3B2_SDJG | reverse complement strand
GCGGCCGTCGGAGCCCCCCGTGGTGCCGGCGGCGGCCTGGGCGGTCGTGCCGCCCGGCGCCTGTTTCGGCGGTCTTCGGCGTCATCGAGCCGCCCTTGGAGGCGACCCAGGCTTCGAACTCGGCCTGGGTGACGACGTTGATCTGGATCGGCATGAAGGCGTGGTCGACGCCGCACAGCTCCGAGCACTGGCCGTAGAAGACTCCGGTGCGGTCGGCCTTGAACCAGGTCTCGTTCACGCGGCCCGGGACGGCGTCGATCTTCAGGCCGAACGCCGGCAGGGCGAAGGCGTGGATGACGTCGGCGGCCGTGACCAGCACGCGGACCGTCTTGCCCACCGGCACCACGATCGGCTCGTCGGCGGCCAGACGGTACGGGACGCTCTGCGCCTTGGCCTCGTCTTCCGGCAGCATGTTCGAGACGTACTCGGCGATGCCCTGGTCGGGATACTCATAGGCCCAGTTCCACTGGTTGCCCGTGGCCTTCACCGTCAGGTCCGGCGTCGGCATGTCGTGATAGGCGAACAGCAGGCGGAACGAGAACAGCGAGATGAACACCAGGATCAGGACGGGTACGACCGTCCAGATGATCTCGATCAGGGTGTTGTGGCTCCACTTGGCCGGAACCGGATTGGCCTTCTTGTTGTAGCGGATCACGATCCAGGCCAGCAGGCCCAGCACCAGCAGCGAGATCGCCACGATGATCGGCAGCAGGATGAAGTCGTGGAAGTGGTGCGCCTCCACCTTCAGCGGCGACGCCGCCGGCTGAAGCGCGATACCGCCCGGCGTCGGCTGACCCATCAGGTCTTCCTTGGCCCAGGCCGGCGCAGCGCCGAAGACGGCCAGGCTCAGCGCGGTCAGACCGCCGCCGATAATCGCCCGGGCCCGCGTGCCCATCCCCATGCGAGACATCCTCATAAATTCGTTTCGTCGCAAGTGTTTGCGAGTGAATCGCAAACAAGCGCCGGGACGCTGGGTCCGCGGCGGTACTTCGCCGGGTCCATATCGCCCCCTCCCGCGCTTGCCAAGCGATTGAGCGCCCCCGCGACGTTCGGGCGCCGGATTAAATCGCATTCATGTTTGGACAGCTACCTTGCGCGACAAGATACCTTGCGATACCCCTTGGTCATCACAGGAGACGTTGATGTGCCTGAAACCATAGAGATCCAGTTGAAGAAGGGGGTGCTGACGCTGTGCGTCCTGGCCCTTCTGAATCGGCGCGAAAGCTACGCCTACGAGATCGCCTCCACCCTGTCGGACGCCATCGATATGGGCGAAGGGACGATCTACCCGCTGATGCGGCGCATGCAGACCGACGGCCAGGTCGAGACCTATCTGGTCGAATCGTCCTCGGGACCCTCGCGCAAATACTACCGCCTCACCGACGCCGGTCGCCGGGCCTTGGAGACCCAGACCGCCGAATGGCGCGCCTTCGCCCGCGCCGTCGAAACCATCGTGGACGCCCCGGCCGATCCGGCCGCCGCGCCCGCCCAAGAGGGAGCTGACAAATGACCCGGGACGAATTCATGGGCCGGTTGAGGCGCGGACTGGTGGGCCTGCCCACCCGCACCGCCGCCGAGATCGCGTCCGACTACGAACAGCATTCGAGGACGGCGCCGCCGACGGCCGCCCG
>NZ_JBNFOJ010000443.1:0-1674 GCF_057364705.1 Brevundimonas sp. CURTG3B2_SDJG | reverse complement strand
CCGGCGCCCAGGTGATCCGCGCGCCCCAGACCTCCGCCGCCCCCGCGCCCGCCCGATGAGCGCGCGTCCTCTCCGGCATGACCGGCTTCGGCCGCGCGGATGGCGCGGAAGGCGACTGGGCCTGGTCGGTCGAGGCGCGCTCGGTCAACGGCCGCAATCTGGAGGTCCGCTTCCGCGGCCCGCCCGGCTTCGACAATCTGGAACGGGTGGCGAAGACCTCGGCGCAGGCGCGCCTGGCCCGGGGACAGATCACCCTGGGCGTCCAGGCCCGCAAGGCCGACACGACGGCCGCGCTCAAGGTCAACACCGAGGTGCTGGCGCGCTACCTGGCCCTGGCCAACGAACTGGCCGAGCAGGGCGCCACGCCGCCGTCCGCCGACGGCCTGCTGGGCCTGCGCGGGGTGATGGACGCGCCGGAAGACCAAGACGACGCCGAGGCCCGCGCCGTGATCGAGGCCGCCGTCGCCATCTCCATCGACGCCGCCCTGGACGCGCTGAAGCTCTCGCGCGAGCGGGAAGGCGCGCAACTGCGGCCCGTGATCACCGGCTTCGTCGACCGGATCGAGACCCTGGTCGCCCAGGCCGAGACGGAGGCCGCCGCCCAGGTCGAGGCGATCCGCGACCGCTTCACCCGCCGCATCACCGAACTGGCGCCCGACGCCCCCGGCCTGGAGGACCGCATCTTCCTGGAGGCCGCGGCCCTCGCGACCAAGGCCGACGTGCGCGAGGAGCTGGACCGGCTGACCGCCCACGTCGCCTCGGCCCGCGCCCTGTTGCAGCAACCGCCCGCCGGGCGGAAACTCGACTTCCTGATGCAGGAATTCATGAGGGAGGCGAACACCCTCTGCTCGAAATCGGCTACGACGCCGCTCACCGGTTTAGGCCTCGAGCTGAAAGCCGTGATCGAACAGCTCCGCGAACAGGTCCAGAATGTCGAATGAACGCACGCCCCGCCGGGGCGTCCTCCTGATCGTCGCCAGCCCCTCGGGCGCCGGCAAGACGTCGCTCTGCCGCCGTTTGATGGCCGACCACAAGGCGCTGGAGCTTTCCGTCTCCATGACCACCCGCGGCATCCGGCCGGGCGAGGTCGCCGACCGCGACTACCATTTCGTCGACGACGCCGAGTTCCAGCGCCTGATCGACGCCGACGCCTTCCTGGAATGGGCCGACGTCCACGGCAGCCGCTACGGCAGCCCGCGCGCGCCCATCGACCGGGCCCTGGCCGAAGGCCGCGACGTGCTGTTCGACATCGACTGGCAGGGTGCCCGCGACATCGCCGAGAAATGCCCCGAGGACGCCGTGCGCGTCTTCATCCTGCCCCCCAGCCTGGAGGAGCTGCGCCGTCGCCTGGTCACCCGCTCCCAGGACGCCGAGGAGGTCATCGAGCGCCGCATCAGGAACGCCAAGGGCGAGATCGAGCACTGCGGTGAGTTCGACTACGTCTTCGTCAACGACGACTTCGACCGCTCCTACGCCGAGCTCGCCCACATCTACCACGCCGAGCGCAGCCGCCGCCGCCGCAACACCTGGATCGAGGCCTACAAGGACGCGCTGCTCGGCGAGGCGGTCTGACACCATTCCTCCCCAGCGGGGGAGGGGGACCATCCGAAGGATGGTGGAGGGGCGCCGCCTCACCCTCCGTCATAGGTCTCCCCACCGGGGGAGGGGACCGAG
>NZ_JBNFOJ010000442.1:0-1684 GCF_057364705.1 Brevundimonas sp. CURTG3B2_SDJG | reverse complement strand
AGGGGCGCTACGCCTCGCAGCGGACGTCCGCGCCGGAAGGCGGGACCGCGACGGCCCCTTCCCGACGCCGGTGTTCTGGGGCGTGAACCGGGCCGGCTGGGCGGTCAGCCGACGCGGGCGGTTCGGACACCATCTTCACCTTCGAGCGGCGCGGGCCATTCGAGTGGAAGCTGGTCCATATCGGCTTGCCGGACGGGGCGGCTCCGACCCCGGCGGCCGCTCCCGAGGTCGCTCCGGCGGCGCCCGTGTCTCCCAAGCGCTAGCGAACCCTTCCGACTCGCGGCAACCGTGACCGTGGGGAGGCGTTACGACGCCGGAGGGTGACATGAGTAGAAAGCTGCTGATCGGCCTGGCTGTGGCGGTCGTGGCCGTGGCCGTCGTCGCATGGGCCGCCGCGCCGATCTTCGCGGGCCAGGCCTGGTACGGGCCGCCAAGGCCGGAGACGCGCGCAAGCTGGAACAGCTGGTCGACTTCCCCGCCCTGCGCGCCAGCCTGAAGGACGAGCTGAACCAGGAGCTGGTCAGCCGCATCCGCCGCGATCCCAGGGTCGAGGAAAGGGGTCTGGGCGGCCTGGGCGCGCTGCTGGCGCCGATGATCCTGTCCGGCGCGGTCGACACGGTGGTGACGCCCGAGGTGCTGGCCCAGATGGTGACCACGGCCGAGGCCCCCGATCCCACGCGAACCTCCCCGCCCGAGCCGACGGACAGGGCCGACGACCGGGACATCCACCAGTCCTGGGGCTATCGTGACCTGAACCGCTTCGCCGTCACCCTGACGGACCGCGACCATCCGGACCAGCACCTGGCCCTGATCCTGGAGCGGCGGGGCGTGTTCGCCTGGAAGCTGGCGGCGGTGGACCTGCAGAACGAGGACTGAGTACGAAGGGGGATCGTCCTGTCCGGAGTCCTCCCATGTCCCGTCCGTCCTTCCTGGTCGTCTATTCCGCCATCGCCACCACCGTCCTGGGGGCCTTCGCGGTCACCGAGGCGGTCGGGGCGCCCGAGCGCACGGCCTTCGAGGAGATCGACGTCAAGCGCATCAACATCCGCGAGGACGACGGCACCCTTCGGATGACCATCTCCAACACCTCGCGCTTCCCCGGGATCATCTTTCGCGGCGAGGAGCGGCCGCACCCGAACCGGGTCACCGCGGGGATGCTGTTCTTCAACGACGAAGGCACCGAGAATGGCGGCCTGATCTTCGGCGGCGAGCGCCAGGCCGACGGCTCGGTCGAGGGGTACGGCCACCTGAGCTTCGACCAGTTCGAGCAGGACCAGGTGGTCGCCCTGAACCAGATCGAGGAGGACGGCCGGCGTACGGCGGGCCTGACCATCTCGGACCGTCCGGACCAGTCGCTGGAAGTCGCCACGGCGCGGCTGGAAGGCCTGACCGGAGACGCGCGGGCGGCCGAGCTGGAACGGCTGAGGGCGGAGGGCGCATTCGGCGCCCCTCGGGCCTATTTCGGCAAGGACGCCGAGCGGGCGTCCAAGATGGACCTGCGCGACGCCCAGGGACGGACGCGGCTGCGGCTGCATGTGACGGCCGAGGGCGAGGCCTCGATCCAGTTCCTGGACGAGGCGGGCCGGGTGACCCGCACCGTCACGCCGGAGGGCTGACCTAGCCCGCCAGCGCCGCACGAACCGCCGCCAGGCCGTCCTCGGCCTTGGCCGCCGTCAGGCGCGCC
>NZ_JBNFOJ010000441.1:0-1697 GCF_057364705.1 Brevundimonas sp. CURTG3B2_SDJG | reverse complement strand
CGGCGGACGAGTCGCCCTGGCCCAGGGCCGGGACCTGTTCGAGGCCGCCGCGGACCAGTTCACCGCCGACCACAGCCCGCTGGACTGGGTCGCCGTCCTGCTGGCCCGGCCGGATCAGGACACCCCCCTGCTCTCGCTGGCCCAGGCCGAGACCCTGACCCGCGAACCCGGCCTCATGTTGGGCGCGATGGCGCGCGAACGGCGGATGGCCGCCGAGGCGCGGCTGGCCGAAGCCATGGGCGATGTCGAAGCCATAACGGGCATGGAGGCCGCGATCCGCCGCCGGCTGGCCGCGGGCGGCCCGGTGCAGCCCCTGTCCTGGGCCGCGGATCAGATCGGCATGGCCCACATGGCTTGCGCCCGGGCCCGGATGACCGGCCTCGAGCCCCACGCCGTCGGCATGATTCTGTCCGAGGCGATGCTGACCGCCCGCGAGCAGGGAGCTTCGGCCCTGGCTCGGCGCGCGGCCGGGCCGCGCCCCGCGTGGCGGCGATCTAGCCGCCGGGCAAACTAGCCGCCGAGAGCCACGAAGGGGCCGTTGGCGTAGCAGGGCTTGCCGTAGCGCAGAGGGGCTCCGTCCTCCGCCATGACACGCCCGCCCGCGGCCTCCAGCACCGCCTGGCCGGCGGCTGTGTCCCATTCCGACGTCGGGCCCGTGCGCGGATAGGCGTCGAACCGCCCCTCGGCGATCAGGCAGAATTTCAGCGACGAATCCGTGCCCTGCCACTGGACGCAGCCGTGACGCGAGGCCAGGCGCTGAGCCTCCTCGTCGGTCATGCTGTGGCTCAAGAGCGCGGTCGGCGACGCTGGCCGCTCGCGCACCTTGATCGACTGCCACGCCTCGCCGAAGCGGCGGCGGAACGCGCCTGCGCCAGGCGCGCCGCTGCGCCAAGTGACCTGGGTCGCCGGCGCCGTCACCACCCCGGCCACCGGGGCGTCACCGTGGATCAGGGCGATGTTGACCGTGAAGCTCTCGCGGCCCTCGATGAAGCCGCGGGTGCCGTCCAGCGGATCGATCAGCCAGTACCAGTCGCCTAGGCTTTCGGGCGCCTCGCCGGCCGCCACCTGCTCTTCGGCGACGGCCTGCGCCTCGGGATAGAGCGCCGCCAGCCGCGCCAGGATCAGCGCCTCGGCCTCGCGGTCGGCCTGGGTCACGGGGCTGGCGTCCGCCTTGGCCTCGGCCACCACGCCCGAACGCCAGTAGGGCAGGATCACACGGGCGGCGTCCTCGGCGATGTCGGACAGCGCCTCGGCAAGGGCGCCCGAGGTCAGGTCGGCGGTCAATCGGCTGCTCATGGCCGCTCCGATAGAGCATCCGGGCGGTTTGAAGAAACGGCAAATCAGGGCAGCGTCCGACCTTCCTCGCTTCCGTGACCCGCAAGACTCCATGACCGACGCCGCGCCGCCTTCAGCCCTGCCCGACGGCCAGGCCCTCGCCGCCCTGGTGGCGGGCAAGCTGTGCCACGACTTCATCAGCCCCGCGGGCGCGATCAGCTCCGGCCTGGACCTGCTGAAGGACCCCTCGGCCCAGGACATGCGCGACGACGCCATGGGCCTGATCGAGGCCAGCGCCAAGAAGATGGTCGCCCTGGTCGCCTTCGCCCGCGTCGCCTTCGGGGCCGCGACCTCGGCGGAGCGCTTCTCCGGGGCGCCGACCTGGGCGAACTGGTCGCCGGCCTGACCGAGGGCGGCCGGGC
>NZ_JBNFOJ010000440.1:0-1699 GCF_057364705.1 Brevundimonas sp. CURTG3B2_SDJG | reverse complement strand
CGACGGGCGCAGGCGGCCCTGGCCCGCATCGTCCATACGCCCCGAGCCGCTGGACGAGGGCGCGGCGCGCGATCGGTTCGAGGCGATGTTGTCCGGCCGCCTGGACGCCGCCAAGGGGCCGGACGTGGGGGAGGCGCAGGCGTGACCGACGCCTTCCAGCCCAACCTGGACTTCAGCGCCGCCGAGCAGGTCGATGCGCGCGACGCCTTCGTGGTCGATCTGGAGGGCTACGAAGGTCCGCTGCATGTTCTGCTGGCGCTGGCCCGCACTCAGAAGGTCGATCTGCTGAAGCTGTCGATCACCCGGCTGGCCGAGCAGTACCTGGCCTTCGTGCACGAGGCCCGGCGGCGAAACTTCGCCCTGGCGGCCGACTATCTGGTGATGGCCTCTTGGCTGGCCTACCTGAAGTCTCGGTTGCTTCTGCCGCGCAATGAGAAGGGCAAGGGCGACGAGGTCCCGGCCGAGGAGATGGCCGCCGCCCTGGCCTTCCGGCTGCAGAAGCTGGAGGCGATGCGCAAGGCGGTGGAGGCGATCCAGGCTCGGCCCCAGCTGAAGCGCGACGTCTTCACCAGGGGTGATCCCGAGGCCCTGGTGATCGTGCCGTCCGACCGGATCGACGCCAGCCTGTATGAGCTGATGGCCGCCTATGTGACCCAGCGCCGGCGCGAAGAGCAGCGCCGCTACAACCCCGGCCAACGGGTGGAAGCCTTTCAACTGGAGGCCGCGCGGGACTGGCTGCGTGAAGTTCTGCCCCGACTGGATACCTGGACCCCGCTGGAGCGGATCGCGCCCGAGAAGCATGGAGATGAAGGCCCGTCCCAGGCCAGCTATACGGCGTCCACGCTTTCGGCCAGCCTGGAGCTGGTCAAGGAGGGGGCGATGGACGTGAAACAGGCCCAGGCCTTCGCCGAGGTCTTCCTGAAGCGGCGCGGCAAGGGGCAGCCGCTGGAGCTGACGCCGTGATCCAGTTCGCTCCCGACCACATGGAGATCGAGCGCCGCGTTGAGGCCTTGCTGTTCGCCGCCGCCGGCCCCCTTTCGGCCGCGGAGATCGCGCGCCGGCTGCCCGAGGGCGCCGATGTGGGCGGGGCCATTTCGGCGCTGCGCGACCGCTATCAGGGCCGCGGGGTCGAGCTGGAGTGCGTCGCCGACCGCTGGCGCTTCCGCACGGCCGCCGATCTCAGCTTCATGATGACGGAAGAGCGCGAGGAGCCGCGCCGCCTGTCCAAGGCCGCGCTCGAGACCCTGGCCATCATCGCCTACCACCAGCCCTGCACCCGCGCCGAGATTGAAAGCGTGCGCGGCGTCTCCCTGTCCAAGGGCACGCTGGACCTGCTGCTGGAGATGGGTTTCGTCCGGCTGAAGGGCCGCCGGCGGACGCCGGGGCGGCCGGTGACCTACGGCACGGCCGACAAGTTCCTGGAGCATTTCAGCCTGGCCAGCCTGTACGACCTGCCGGGCGTGCAGGAGATGAAGGCGGCCGGCTTGCTGGACCTGTCGATCCCGGTCGGCTTCGAGGTGCCGGACCCGACCCGCGCGTCGGACGAGGACGAGACACCCCTGTTGCCCGGCGACGAAGACGGCCCCGAGTTTGCGCAGGACTTCGTGTCGGAGGACTGAAAGTCTCGTTCCTCCCCTTCAGGGGAGGGGGACCATGCGAAGCATGGTGGAGGGGCGTCAAAAGCGAGCGCGGATCCAAA
>NZ_JBNFOJ010000439.1:0-1708 GCF_057364705.1 Brevundimonas sp. CURTG3B2_SDJG | reverse complement strand
GGTCGCCTTCCGCGACGAGCCGGGCCTGGCCGCCGCCGCCTTCCGCCTGGAATGGGCCGACGGCCGCGCCGACTTCGACCCCGAGACCGCCTTCGCCCGCATGGCCGAGGCCCTGAAATCCGCCCTGGCCGCCGAGGCCGGGCACGCTGAAACCCTGAACGACGGGAGGTCGTGATGCCGACCGACACCATGGCCCTGGAGGAGTTCCCCGACGGGACCGCCCTGGCGGCGCCCGAGGAGCACAGCGAGAAGACCGCGCATGACCTGGCGCCCGTCTTCGACGTGCCGGTCAACATCTCGGCGGTGCTGGGCAAGGCGCACATGTCGGTGGCGCAGCTGCTGAAGCTGAACCGGGGCTCGGTGCTGGAGCTGGACCGCAAGGTCGGCGAGGCGATCGACATCTTTGTCAACAACCGCCTGGTCGCCCGCGGCGAGGTGGTCGTCGTGGAAGACCGCCTGGGCGTGACCATGACGGAAATCATCAAGACCGAGGACAGCGGCGCCTAGAGCAATGCCGCGCAGGCCTTGCGCAGCGAAGTGACGGCACGCGTCAGTAAGAGATTAAAGGAGAAGACCCATGCGGCTTCTGGTGGTTGGCAGGCTCAGCGGACAGCTGGCGACGGCGGTGAAGATGGCCATGGCGCACGGCGCCAAGGTCCAGCACGTCGAGCGCGGCGACCAGGCGACCGAGCAGCTGCGGCGAGGACAGGGGGCCGACCTGCTGATGGTCGACTACCGCGTCGACATCGCCGCCCTGATCGCAGCCAACGAGAACGAGCGCATCCACGTGCCGGTCGTCGCCTGCGGCGTCGACGCCGACGCCCGCGACGCGGCCGACGCCATCCGGGCGGGGGCCAAGGAGTTCATCCCGCTGCCGCCTGAGGCCGATCTGATCGCGGCCGTCCTCTCGGCCGTCGCCGACGACGAGCGCCCGATGATCTCGGCCGACCCGGCCATGACCGCCGTCATCGGCCTGGCCGACCAGGTCGCCCGCTCCGAGGCCTCGATCCTGATCACCGGCGAGAGCGGCGTCGGCAAGGAGGTCATGGCCCGTTACCTGCACGCCGGCTCGCGCCGCGCCGACAAGCCCTTCATCAGCGTCAACTGCGCCGCCATTCCGGACAACCTGCTGGAATCCGAACTGTTCGGGCACGAGAAGGGCGCCTTCACCGGCGCCATGGCCAGGCGGATCGGCAAGTTCGAAGAGGCCGACGGCGGCACCCTGCTGCTGGACGAAATCTCGGAAATGGACGTCCGTCTGCAGGCCAAGCTGCTGCGCGCCATCCAGGAGCGGGTCATCGACCGCGTCGGCGGGACCAAGCCCGTGCCGGTCAACATCCGCATCATCGCCACTTCGAACCGCGACCTGGCCAAGTCGGTGGCCGAAGGCACGTTCCGCGAGGACCTGCTGTACCGTCTGAACGTCGTGAACCTGCGCCTGCCCGCCCTGCGCGAGCGTCCCGGCGACATCGCCGTGCTGGCCGATCATTTCGTCAAGAAGTACGCGGCCGCCAACGGCGTGCCAGTCCGTCCGATCTCGATCGACGCCCGTCGCGCCCTGGTCTCGCACCGCTGGAACGGCAACGTCCGCGAGCTGGAGAACGCCATGCACCGGGCGGTGCTGCTGGCGGTCGGGGCCGAGATCGACGTCGACGCCATCCGACTGCCGGACGGCCAGCCGCTCAGCGCCGGCGCGCACGGCGCCGCG
>NZ_JBNFOJ010000438.1:0-1715 GCF_057364705.1 Brevundimonas sp. CURTG3B2_SDJG | reverse complement strand
GCCTGGGGCCTTCCAGCCGGCGAGCCAGGCGCCGTCCTCCGAAGCGGGCCGGGAGGTCTCGGCCTCGACCCGCGATCTGCTGCAAGCGATCGAGGCGGGCGATCATCCCCGCGCCGCCGCCCTGATCGCGGCCGGGGCCGACGTCGACGGCTGGTCCCTGGGCGACGGCTCCCCGCTGATCCTGGCGGCCAAGGGCGGTCAGATCGAACTGGCCCGTCTTCTGCTGGACGCCGGCGCCGATCCGGATCAGATCGTGCCGGGCGAGGGCGCCCCGCTGATCGTGGCCGCCGGCAACGGCGACCTGGCCATGGCCCGCCTGCTGCTGGAGCGTAGCGCCAGTCCGAACGTCGCGGTCGAGGGCGACGGCAATCCGCTGATCGCCGCCGCCGCCGGCGGCCACCTGGCCGTGACAGACCTGCTGCTGGCGTCCGGCGCCCGGGTCGACGCCGTGGTGCGCAACGACGAGACCGCCCTGATCACCGCCGCGCGTTTCGGCCATCTGCCCGTCGTCCGACGACTGGTCGAACAGGGGGCGGACGTGAACCTGGCCGTGCTGGCGCCCCGCGCGCCGCCCTATCCCGACGAGATGCGGTCCCCGCTGGGCATGGCCAGGCGCGCGGGTCGGGCCGACATCGTCGACTATCTGAGGGCCCACGGCGCCCGCGCCTGACCCACGCCTGACAACCGAACACCCCACAACGGAGAAGGCCATGCCTGTCACCGATGCTCGAACCTTGCCCGAAGGCAGCCTGATCGAGGCCGACATCGTCATCGTCGGCGGCGGCATGGCCGGCCTGACCATCGCCTACGAGTTCATGGGAACCGCGACCCGCGTCGTCATCCTGGAAAGCGGCGGGCCCGAGCCGGACCCGGAGATCCAGGGCCTCTACGACGGCGCGGGGACCATGTCCGGCCCCGGCGAACCGGACCGGCCGATGGACGCCTATCTGCGCCAGTCCCGCGTCCGCGCGCTGGGCGGCTCGGGCCATGTCTGGGGCGGCAAATGCGGTCCGCTGGACCCTGTCGACTTCTCGCCCCGCCCTCACGTCGCCCTCAGCGGCTGGCCTTTCGGCCGCCATCACCTCAAGCCCTTCTACGACCGCGCCTGCGATCGCCTGAAGCTGCCCCGCTTTCCGGTCGACAGCGGCCCGCCGGACGGTGCGACCCTTCCCTCGATCACCTCGGCCGACGGCGCTGCGGGATTCGCCGCGCGCCTACAGCCCGGTGACCGGCCGGTTCAATCCGCCGGAGTTCGCCGCCTTCCGCGACGGCGCCGGCCAGGCGCCCAACATCCACGTCCACACCCATGCCAACGTAACCGACATCCGGCTGGCCGCCGACGGCTCCGTGGACCGCCTGGAGGTTCGCTGCCTGACCGGAACCCGTCATGTCGCCCGCGCCCGCCGCTACGTCCTGGCCACCGGGGGCGTCGAGAACGCCCGCCTGCTCCTGGCCTCCCGGTCCGATCGGCCGGCGGGCGTCGGCAACGCCTCGGGCTGGGTCGGGCGCTGCTTCCAGGGACACGTCACGATCACCACCGGCGAGAGCGATCCCCGGGGCGACGCCGAGATCGCCCTGACCACCCGGGCCGACGCCGCCCTCTACGACAACGGCGCGCGGGACAGGCCCCACGCCGTCCTGGTCCTGGATCCCGCCGTCCAGGACCGGCTGGGCGCGGGCAACTGCACCCTGACCCTGGACGTCCGGGCCAAGCC
>NZ_JBNFOJ010000437.1:0-1717 GCF_057364705.1 Brevundimonas sp. CURTG3B2_SDJG | reverse complement strand
GGCCGTGGGACCGGTTTCGGGGCGTCGAGGCGTCCGCCGAGGCCGGCGCCGTCTGCGCCAGGACAGGGGCGCACGCCAGAATGGCCAGCGCCGCCGCGCCCGCCGAAAGCCCGATCCTGACCGTCATCTCTCGCCCTCCCGTGAACCCACAGACTTATCATGCGGAACCGGGCCGCCAAGCCGCTTGCCGAGCGAAGCCGGAGCGGCGACAACCGGCGGCGAATGACCGCCGCCGCCCTCACCTCCGTCAAGCCCGAGCCGCACATCTGCGACGTGCTGATCGCGGAGCGCGCGCCGCGGCTGACCGGCTCCGTCTTCTGGCCCGTGGTGCGGCCGATGCTGTATCGCCTGCTCAACTACCGCCAGGCCGTACGCATGGCCGATGCGGTCCGGCCGCTCTCGGGCGCCGGCGCGCTGGACTATATGAGCGACCTGCTGGACCTGAAGGTCTCGGTGATGAACCCCGAGCGGATTCCGGCCCAGGGGCGCTGCATCGTGGTGGCGAACCATCCCACCGGCATCGCCGACGGCATCGCCGTCTTCGACGCCATTCGGGCGCGGCGGGCCGACGCGGTCTTCTTCGCCAACGCCGATGCGCTCAGGGTCTCGCCCCGGCTGGGCGAGACGGTCATTCCGGTGGAATGGGTGGTCGAGAAGCGGACGCGCGAGAAGACCCGCGCCACGCTCCAGGCCGCGAAGGAGGCCTTCGAGGCCGAGCGCTGCGTGGTCATGTTCCCCGCCGGGCGGCTGGCGCGAATCGCCAGGGACGGCTCGGTGACCGACCCGGAATGGGCGCCGACGGCCGCCTCCCTGGCCCGCAAGTACGACGCGCCGGTGGTGCCGATCCACGTGGCCGGCCCCTACTCCCGCCTGTTCCACTGGTTCGACCGAATCTCTCAGGAGCTCCGGGACGTCACCCTGTTCCACGAGCTGCTGAACAAGCGTCGCAAGCCCTTCTTCCTCAAGGTCGGCAAGCCGATCCCGGCGTCCCGTCTGGATATCGACGCCGGCAAGGCCACCTATGCGTTGAAGGCCTTCACGGAGCGGGTGTTGCCCAGCCAGCCGGACGCCGACTTTGCCTGACGCCGCGCCTCTCGTGATCGCCCTGGCCGACGCCGACGACACCGCGCGCCTGGGCGCCGCCGTCGCCGCGCGCCTGGAACCGGGGGAGGCGGTGCTGCTGTACGGCCCGCTGGGGATGGGCAAATCGACCTTGGCGCGCGGTCTCATCCGCGCCCTGACCCGGCCGGACGAGGACGTGCCCTCGCCGACCTTCACCCTGGTGCAGTTCTACGACAGCCGGCCGCCGGTGGCGCATTTCGACCTCTACCGCCTGACCCGGCCGGACGAGGCGTTCGAGATTGGCCTGGACGAGGCCCTGGACGAGGGCTGCGCGGTGATCGAATGGCCGGATCGGCTGGGCGAGGATCCGGCCGCCTGGCTGGGACCGGACCGTTTGGCGGTGACCTTGGCCGAAGACGGCGCGGGCCGGATCGCGACCCTTGCGGGCGCCGGCGCTGGGAGACGAAGTTGAAGGACCTGCATGCCTGACCGCGAAGCGTTGCGAGTGGATTTCCTGACGGCGGCCGGCCTGGGCGGGGCCGCTCGCACGCCCCTGCCCGGCGACGCCTCGACGCGCCGCTACGAGCGGCTGACCACGCCCGGCGGCCGGTCGCTGATGCTGATGGACCAGCCGGCCGCGGCCGAGAGCCCGCCG
>NZ_JBNFOJ010000436.1:0-1721 GCF_057364705.1 Brevundimonas sp. CURTG3B2_SDJG | reverse complement strand
CGGCGACGAGGACGGCGGCCGCCATCCAGCTGGTCGAGGCCCAGTGCAGCGCCGCCGACGCCAGCCCCGCCCCGACGGTCATGGTCAGGGCGAACAGGCCCCGCGGCCCCAGCCTCCAGGGCCGGCGCGTGTGCACGCCCCAGGTCTGCATATAACCCTTGAGCCAGCGCGTGCGCTGGGGAAGCCAGGTCTCCAGGGCGCCGGGCGGCGTCTCCCAGGTCGGGCGGTTCATCACCCCTGCGCGGTATCCGCGCCGCCACAGCCGGAAGCCCAGGTCGGCGTCTTCGGTCACGTTCCAGGCGTCCCAGCCGCCCACGGCCCGCAGGACGTCTGTCCGGAAATGGTTGCTGGTGCCGCCCAGCGGGAACGGCAGACCAAGGCGGGCCAGGCCGGGCAGGGCGGTCTCGAACAGGCTAGCGTATTCGGCCGCGAACTGGCGGTCCAGGAAGGGCGAGGCCGTGTCGCCCGTCCGGCGTCGGATGCGCAGCGGCGCCTGAAGGCAGGCCAGGCGCCCTGAAGGATCGGCGGCGAACCGGGCCGCGGCCTCGCGCAACTGCAGGGGATCGGGATGGTCCTCCGCGTCGTAGACCGTCAACAGCTCCCCGGCCGCCGCCGCCAGCGCGTGGTTGAGGGCGCGGGGCTTGGTGCGCGGCCGGCCGTCCGGAACCACCAGGATGACGAGCCAGTCCGGAAGGGGCGAGGCCCGCGCCGCGGCGAGGGTGGCCGCGTCGTCGGCCTCCAGGATCAGAAAGCCCTCCAGCCGGTCGGCGGGATAGTCGATCGCGGCCAGCCGGCGGACCAGCTGATCCACGACCTCGGCCTCGTCGTGCAGGGCCGCCAGCACGGTGTAGCGGGGCCAGGTCGCCGGCGGGGCGGGTTCGAACGGCCGCCGAAGGCTGAAGCACACCAACGCGGTTCGCCACGCGGCGTTCGCCACGAATCCCAGGCCGAGGAGGATGATCACGCCCATGGCGGTCGCTTCGGGCCGGAAACGGATGGCGATGGCCAAACCCGCGGCCAGGAGGGCGGCCAGGGAGAGCTGGACCGCCGACAGGCCGCGCATGGCGGCGCTGTCTTCGAGCGGCGGCCCGGAGGCGGCCGCCGGCGCGGCCCGCGAATGGATGGCTTCCGAAGGCGGCACAACTTATGGTTATCAAGACGTCTCTCGAGCCGCAAGCGATTGGCGGATCGTCCGGATTGCCGCTATTCAGGGAACGGACCTCTGGAGCCCCCGCGTGACCGCCGACCTCGCCATCTCCTCGCGTTCGCGAAGAAAGCCCAAGGGGGAGGGGCACGAGCGGCGCGCCGAGATCCTGGCGGCGGCCGAGCGGATCTTCGTCGAGCACGGCTACGAAGGCGCCACCATCCGCAAGATCGCCGACGAGGTCGGCCTGTCTTCCACCGCCCTCTACATGCATTTCGCCGAGAAGGGCGAAATCCTGCAGGAGATCTGCCGCCAGGCCTTCGCCGCCCTGCTGGAGGTGAACCTGGAGATTCTGGCCGAGCCGGCCGAGCCCGAGGCGCGGCTTCGGCGGATGATGCGGGCCTATGTGGACTTCGGCTTCGCCAATCCCAACGCCTATCGCCTGGTCTACATGACCCGGCCGGTCGAGCTGCGCGACGGAACGCAGTCGACGGCCCGCGAGATGGGGATCGACCTGTTCCGCTCGTTCGAGCAGGTGGTCGAGGACGCGCGGCGGCGCGCTGCGCGGCGACCCGCG
>NZ_JBNFOJ010000435.1:0-1724 GCF_057364705.1 Brevundimonas sp. CURTG3B2_SDJG | reverse complement strand
CGCCCTGCAGCCGCAGCCGGCCGGGCGTGTCGGCCGCGATCTGGCGGGACGGCGCGAACAGCCCTAAAGGGCGGCCCATGCAGCGACTGATCCTGATGCGCCATGCCGAGGCCGAGCGCGCCGCCGCCTCGGGCCGCGACCGCGACCGGCCGCTGTCGGCCCGGGGTCGGGCGGACGCCGCCCTGATCGGCCGGGCCCTGGCGCGCCGGGGCTTCCGCCCCGATCTGGCCCTGGTCTCGCCCGCGACCCGGACGCGCGAGACCTGGGACCTGGTCCATGACTCCTTCGGCGATGTGCAGATCCGCCAGGACGAGCCGCTCTACAACGGCTCGCCGGACGTGCTGCGCCGCTTCATTGAAGACTCCGAGGACGCCGCCGGCTGCCTGATGGTCGTGGCCCACAATCCGGGGATCCATCTGCTGGCCGTCGAATACCTGGTCGAGGGCGCCGCCTCTCCAGCCATTCTGGACCGGATGAGCGGCGGCTTTCCGACCGGGGCGGCGGCCGTCTTCGCCGCCGACGTCGCAGGCCGCCTGACCTTCGAAGGTTTCCTGCAGCCGACGGACCTGGCCGACGAATGAGCGAGGTCGCCTACAAGCTGGCGGACGCCGCCGAGTGGGACCGCGCGCGCGCCGCCAAGGTCTACGAGGGTTCCGCCCTCGATCGCGCCGACGGCTTCATCCACTTGTCGACCGCCGAGCAACTGGCCGAGACGGCGCGCCGCCACTACGCCGGCCGCGACGGACTGGTGCTGGCCGCCATCGACCTGTCCGGCCTGGGCGCGGCCCTGAGGTACGACGCCGTCGCGCGACGTGACCTCTTCCCCTCATCTCTATGGCGCCCCTGCCCTTCGGCGCCGTGAAGGACGAACGCCGGCTCAGCGTCGACGCCGACGGCGTGATGCGGTTCCAAGACGGAGCGATCGGATGGCCCTGACCGATCTGGGGGCGGCGATGCTGCGCCTTCTGGACCCCGAGACCGCGCACGAGCTGGCGATCCGCGCCCTGCAGGTCACGCCCCTGCCCGCCCCCGCGGGCGACGACCCGATCCTGCGCACGCGCTTGACCGGCTTGGACCTGCCCAATCCGATCGGCCTGGCCGCCGGCCTGGACAAGAACGGCGTGGCCCTGCAGGGCCTGTCGAAGCTGGGGTTCGGGTTCGTGGAGTGCGGCTCGGTCACGCCGCTGGCCCAGCCCGGCAATCCGAAGCCCCGCCTGTTCCGCCTTTCGGAGGACCGGGCGATCATCAACCGGATGGGCTTCAACAACGCCGGCCTGGAGGCCTTCGCGGGTCGCCTGGCGCATCGTCCACGGGGCGCCGTGGTCGGCGCCAACCTGGGGGCCAACAAGGACACCGAGGACAAGGCGGCGGACTATGTCGCGGGGCTGATCCGGCTCAAGGGCCTGGCCGACTACGTCACCGTCAACGTCTCCTCGCCCAACACTCCCGGCTTGCGAGCGCTGCAGGGGCGCGCCGCGCTGGACGATCTGCTGGGCCGTCTGGCGGAGGCCCGCGGCGAGGATCCGACGCCGATGTTCCTGAAGGTCGCCCCCGACCTCGACCCGGCCGAGATCAGCATGATCGTCGAAGCGGCGCTGGATCACCGCATCGACGCCCTGATCGTCTCCAACACCACGCTGGACCGGCCCGCGAGCCTGCGCGCTCCAGACCGGGGGGAGGCCGGCGGTCTGTCGGGCGCCCCGCTGAAGGCCCGCGCCGCCGCG
>NZ_JBNFOJ010000434.1:0-1738 GCF_057364705.1 Brevundimonas sp. CURTG3B2_SDJG | reverse complement strand
CGGACAAGGGGTTGCTGGGCGGCATGCTGGGGCTGCCGACTTCCGACTGGGGCGAGGCGCCCGAGGCCGCGCCGCCCGCGCGGGCCGACTGGCGGGACGCCGGGTCGGTCGAGCATGTCTTCACCCATTTCGCCCTGACCCTGGAGGTGAAGGTCGGGGACGGCGGCGGCGATTTCGTCTGGGCTCCGCCGCAGGAGGCGTTGCAGGCCCTGCCGACCGTCTTCCGAAAGGCGCTCGAGCGCGGGCTGGGCGGGTCGTGATCTCCGCCCAAGCGTTGATCGTCGCCGAGGCCGGCGAGGCGTCTTCGTTCGCGGGGCCTAGCCCAGGGTCCGCACCGCCACCCGTCCGCTGCGTCGGCCGGGCACGACGGCCGTGTGAGCGCCCATTTGCTGGAAGGCGATGTCGACCCGGCCCTCCCCGACCTGAAGGCCGGTGATGTTCAGGCGGTCGATGCCGGCCGGCAGGACCGGATCGTCGATCTCCACCACCCCCTGGACCGCGTCCACGCTCACCCCTAGGGCCGCCTGCAGCATCAGGAAGACCGATCCCGCCGCCCAGGCCTGGGGCAGGCAGGCGACCGGATAGGCGATCGGGGGCTCGCCGGGGGTGCGTTCGAAGCCGCAGAACAGCTCGGGCAGGCGCAGGTGGAAATGGGCGGCGGCGGCGTAGATCTCGCCCAGCAGAAGGGCCACCGCGCGGCGCTCGCCGTAGCGGGCCATGCCGGCGGCGGCCATGGCGGTGTCGTGCGGCCAGACCGAACCGTCGTGATAGCTCATGGGATTGAAGCGCGCCTGGCCGGTGGCCAGCGTCCGGATGCCCCAGCCCGAGCGGAACTCGGCCGAAAGCATGCGCTTGGCCACCCGTCGGGCCCGCTCCGCCGACGGAAGGCCGGTGAACAGCAGGTGACCCGCGTTGGACGCGATCGCCCGGCACTGGGCGCCGTCCCCGTCCAGCGCGATGGCGTAGAAGCCCTCCTCCTCCATCCAGAACCGGTCCTCGACCAGCGCCCGGGTGGCCTCGGCCCGGGCCGCCCATTCCGACCGGCGGTCGTCGCCCAGCGTCTGGGCCAGGTCGGCCATCGCCTGCCACGCCGCGAAGGCGTAGCCCTGCACCTCCAGCAGGGCGACGGGACCCTTGGGGAAGCGCCCGTCGGCGTGGAAGATGGAATCCTCGGAGTCCTTCCAGCCCTGATTGGACAGGCCCGTCTCGGCCCCGCGCTGGTAGCTGATCAGGCCGTTCCGCTGGATGTCGCCATGGTCGGTCATCCAGCGGGTCGCCGCGATCAGGTTCGGCCACAGCGCCCGGATGGTGTCGAAATCCCCGGTCCGGCGGGCGTACGCTCCCGCGAGGGCGACGAACAGGCAGGTGGTGTCGACCCCGCCGTAGTAGAGGCCGAACGGCACCTCGCCGAGCGCGCTCATCTCGCCGCCGCGGGTCTCGTGCATGATCTTGCCGGGCGCGGAGTCCTGGAAGGCGGAGACTTCGGTCGCCTGCCGCGCCGCCAGATAGGTCAGCACCCCCTTGGCCAGCGAGGGATCCAGCCACAGCATCTGCCAGGCGGTGATGATCCCGTCGCGCCCGAAGGGGGTCGAGAACCAGGGGGTGCCGGCGTAGGGATAGGGGCCGGTCGGCAGGTCGGTGGTCAGAAGGGCCACGTCGGCCCGGCTCTGGTCCAGCCAGTCGTTGAACCGGGGGCTGCGGGGACCGCGCAGCGACGCCCCGCGGCGCCGCCGCCGGC
>NZ_JBNFOJ010000433.1:0-1753 GCF_057364705.1 Brevundimonas sp. CURTG3B2_SDJG | reverse complement strand
CCCCCCACGCGGAGGAGCAGGCCGTCCCCGCCGCCGGCGACAAGGCGCGCGGCGCCACCGCCTACGTCACCATGGAGCCCTGCGGCGCCCGCTCCTCGGGCCGCACCTCGTGTTCGCACTTCCTGATGGACGCCGGCGTCGCCCGCGTGGTGGTCGCCGCCGTCGATCCCTCGCCCTTCGCCTCGGGCCGGGGCGTCGAACGCCTGAAGAAGGCCGGGCTGGAGGTCGAGACCGGCCTGCTCGCCCCCGAGGCCGCCGTTCTCTACGAAGGCTATCTGCACCGGGTCGAGACCGGCCGCCCGATGGTCCGGGTCAGCGAGACCGGCGACGGTTTCGACGCCCGGTTCGCGGCCTCGGCCAAGGCCGACCTGGCCACCGAACTCAAGCGGCTCGGCGAGGCGGGCTACACCCGCCTATGGGTCAGTCCGGGCGAACTGGCCGAGGCGCTGGCGGATCAGGGCTTGTTGACGGAATAGGTCCAGATAATCCGCTCATCCCCGCGAAAGCGGGGACCCAGTCCTGTTGTCGGATCGCGGGAGTCTGGGATCAGCGGCTGGATTCGCGGGCGAGACCGCTCGCCCAAAGTACTGGGTCCCCGCTTTCGCGGGGATGAGCGGATGGCGAAGGTTCGCCCACTCACCCTTCCTTAAGCGGCGGCGTGCCATTCTGGGGCAATGTCGGGGAAGACCGCGCAGACCGTCGCCAGAAGGCGCATCGACCAACACGAACTGGACGCCATCTGCGCCCGGCACGACCGCCTGTGGCAGGCCAAGCCGGGCGGGGCCCGCGCCGTCTTCGCCTGGATGGACCTGTCGGGCCTCTCGCTCGCCGGCCGCAATCTCGCCGACGCCGACTTCGCCGCCGCCTGCCTGATCGGCTGCGACCTGACCGGCGCGCGCCTGGACAACGCCACCTTCTTCGGCGCCGACATGCAGGAGGCGCTGCTGATCGACGCCAGCATGCGGCGCGCCGACCTGCGCGCGCCTGCCTGCGCGGCGCGGACCTCACCGGCGCGGACCTGTTCGAGGCCGACCTGCGCGAGGGCGCCATCGCCGCCGCCGACGCCAAGCTGGGTTTCCGGGTCATCGAGGCCAAGGTCCGCAACGACACCCAGGCCCAGGGCGCCAACCTGTCCGGCGCCAATCTGGAGCGGTCCAAGCTGACCGGCATCGTCGCCGTCGCCGCCGACTTCTCGGACGCGATCATGAAGGACTGCAAGCTGGTCCGCGCCAACCTGAAGCAGGCCAGCTTCCGCGGCGCCGACCTGGCGGGCGCCGACCTCTCGGGGGCCGACCTTTCGGGCGCGGACCTGCGCGACGCCGTGCTGGTCGGGGTGAAGTCCGCCATGTGGCGCACCGACGGGGCCGACATGGCCGGGGCCCTGACCGACAACCGCGCCGCCGGGGTCGCGGTGGACAGGATGCCGGCCGCCGAAATGCTCGCCGAGCACGCCCAGTGGTGCGAGACCGGGGGCGCCGCCGGCCAGCCGTCGGTCTTCGACGGCGTCGACCTGCGCACCCTGAAGTCCATCCGCGGATACAATCTCACCGCCCTTTCGGCCAAGGGCGCGGTCTTCTACGGCCTGGACATGCAGGGCGTTCAGCTCCAGGGCGCGCATCTGGAGGAGGCCGACCTGCGCTCGGCCAATCTTCGGGGCGCCGACCTGCGCGGCGCCCGCCTGGCCAGAGCGCGGCTGAACGGCGCCGGACCTGCGCCGAGGCCCAGCTGGGTCCGCTGATGATCGGCGCCGACC
>NZ_JBNFOJ010000432.1:0-1756 GCF_057364705.1 Brevundimonas sp. CURTG3B2_SDJG | reverse complement strand
CTGCTGGGCTCGCCCGGGACCCAGGGTGGCCGAGACCCCTTCAGGTCTTAGCGCCGGGCGTGACGGCCGGGTGACGGGGCGGGCCGCGATCGAGGCGGCTGGGAGGCGGTCGAGGACGCCGAGCAGGGAGACGACGCCTCGGATCGTCCGGTGCTGGTCGAGCGCACGCGGGCGATGATCACCGTCGACATCGACCTGAACCGTCACGTTCCGGCGGCGCCAAGGCGCGGGCCGAAGCGAATCGGCAGGGGATGAAGGAAGCTGCCCGGCTGATCCGTCTCCGCCGCTGGGGTGGTTTGGCGGCCATCGACCTGATTGGCTCGGGCGGCGACGGCGCGGCCATGGCGGCCGCCGCCAGGCTGCCTTCGGCGCCGACCCCGGATCGCCTACGGTCCGATGACCCGCTTCGGGGCGATGATGCTGTCCCTGCCGTGGGGCCGCACGCCGCTGGAGGACGTCCTATACCAGCGGCCGCCTTTCCGCGGCGTGGCGGAGATGCATCCGGGCCAGGCGGCGCTGGAGGCGGCGCGGCGGCTCAGGCACGCGCTGCTGACGGATACGGCGCGGGCGCGCGTCACGGTGCGGTGCCGACGCCCCGACCTGGCCTGAGCGGCTGGAGGCCGCCTGGTGGCGCGGCTGGGACCCCGCGCCCCATCTGTTCGTCGACGAAAACCCTGACCCCGAACCAGCATGCGATCGAGGCCGGCTGACCATGGCCACCTGTCCCATCTGCCGCCGCCAGCCGACGGATCCCAAGTACAAGCCCTTCTGCTCCAAGCGCTGCGCCGACGTGGATCTGCAGCGCTGGTTCAGCGGCGGCTACGTCATTCCGGGCGGCCCGGAGCGGCCTTCCGAGGATGACCGCGAAGAAGACTGACCTGACCGCTGGACAGGCAAATCCGGCTCGCTTATAGACCCCGCTCCCTCGCTTCAAAGCGCAGGCCCGGGTAGCTCAGTTGGTAGAGCAGCGGATTGAAAATCCGCGTGTCGGTGGTTCGAATCCGCCCCCGGGCACCATCTTCCCAGAAGATGAAGGCCTTCGCCTTCCCCGCGAGTATCCCGGCACGCCTTCTTCAAGCGCTCATCGCGCTGACCCGGCTCGTCCGCCAGACGGACACCGTGCGCACGCTCAAGAAATCGAGGTCGGAACTGCCTCGTTCTGGGCTGTTAATGAGTTGGGAATTCTGATTTTCGCGGCGACCTTGGAAGGAAACACAAGCTGGGGTGCAAAATTCCAAAAGATGATCCGTGCACCCCTCTAAAGGGTCGGACCTTCTGTGGGAGCATCATGAAATTGACGCTTTCAACCTGAAACTTCAGGTTTGAACACGCTTCCTCTCCCCCAGGGGGAAAAGCGCCGTTGCGCACTTGACGCTCTGGTATGCGTTCGCCAAAGGAGCTTGACCGCTTTCCTTTACGAGCGGCCGGCGAAGGAGGGAAAACGGTTTCCCGAGCCCGTCGACACCGCCCCGGAGGCCTCGGCAACCGGATGCGTTAGGAGGCGTTCCGAAGAGCGGGGTTCCACGAACCCCGCGCTGAGGACGAACATTTCATCGGGGGTCGGCCCAGTCTGCGGTCCGGTCCTTCAGGGTTCCACAGTCAGACCAAAGCAGGAACTGGCGAACTATGCTCGACATCAAGAAGACCAACATCCTCCTGGCCATGGCCGGCGCCGCCGTCCTGATGGCCGGTACGCCGGTTCTCGCGCAGGACGCCGCCGCTCCGGCCGCTCCGGCCGCCGCGACCTTCCACCTCG
>NZ_JBNFOJ010000431.1:0-1757 GCF_057364705.1 Brevundimonas sp. CURTG3B2_SDJG | reverse complement strand
CGCCGGCCTGGCCCCGGTCGCCGCCCGCTTGGCGCGGGATGGAGGGGCTGGAGGCGCACGCGCGGGCCGCGGACCTGAGGAGCGGACGATGAGGGCGACGCTGCAGTTCCTCCCCTTCAGGGGAGGGGGACCATGCGAAGCATGGTCGAGGAGCTTTACACCGAGCGCGGGGCTGACGCCCCTTCACCGCTTCGCGGTCCCCCTCCCCCGCCGGGGGAGGAACGCCGATGATCACCAATCTTCCCGCGCCCTTCCCGCCCCTCGTCGCGGGCGGCGACGGCCTGGACCGCTATCCGGCGAAGCCCGCCGCCCTGGCCGCCCGGCTGGGCGAGGTCTACGGCGTGGCGGCGGACCGGGTGCTGCCGGTCCGGGGCCTGACCCACGGGCTGGAGCTGGTGTTCCGCCTGGCCGCGCTGGAGGGCCAGCGGGTCGAGGCGCCCGACGCCGAGCCCTATCGCGCCCTGGAGAGTCTTTATCGCCGCCCGATCGCTGGAGCCGGGACCCTGGCGGTGATCGTGCGCGCCCTCGGCTCGCCCGAGGCGGTGGCCGAGATGGCCGGCCGGGTCGCCCCGGCCCTGCTCGTGGTGGACGAGGGAATGATCGAGTTCGCCGACGCGCCGTCGGCCGTCGGCGTGATCGAGGCGCACGCCAATCTGGTGGTGCTGCGCAGCCTGTCGCTGGCTTACGGCCTGGCGGGAGCTCGCATCGGCGCCGCCGTGGCCCAGCCGGAGACGCTGGCCCGGCTGGCGGCGGTGATGGAGCCCTACGCCCTGCCCGAGATCTCGGTGCAGCTGGCGTTGCAGGCGCTGGATCCGTCGCGGCTGATCGAGACGAAGGAACGCCTCGCCGCGGTGCGTCGGGAGCGGGACAGGCTGGCCAAGGCGCTGTCGCGCGAGATGCGGATCGAACCGGGCGCCGGACCCGTGCTGATCGCCCGGCCGGCGGAGCCCGAGGCCGTGGCGCGGGCGCTCATGGGCTACGGCGTGGCGGCGGAGCGCGACGGCGAAAGGGTCCGCCTGCCGGTGTCGGCCAAGGCGGAGATCAACGACCGCCTGCTGGCCGCCCTGGACCTGGCCCCCGCCTCCAGCCGTCCGAACCGGACCGGCGAGGCGGTGCGCGACACCAGGGAGACGCGGATCGTCTGCGCCGTCGACCTGGACGCGACCAGCCCGGTGTCGATCCGGACGGGCGTGGGTTTCTTCGACCACATGCTGGAGCAGGTGGCGGCGCACGGCGGCTTCTCGCTGCGGCTGGCCTGCGAGGGCGACCTGCACACCGATCCGCACCACACGATCGAGGATTCGGCCATCGCCCTGGGCCAGGCGCTGAAGCAGGCGTTGGGCGAGCGCCGGGGGATCGCGCGCTACGGCTTCGTCCTGCCGATGGACGAGGCGGAAGCCAAGGTGTCGATCGACCTGTCGGGGCGGCCCTATCCGGTTTTCGAGGGGACCTTTGCGACGCCTTTCCTCGGCGACTACCGCACCGATCTGACGGCCCATGTGTTCCGGTCGCTGGCCGAGCACCTGGGCGCGGCGATCCACGTCTCGGTGACCGGCGATGACGACCACCACAAGACCGAGGCTGTCTACAAGGCCTTCGGACGGGCGCTGCGCCAGGCGATCCGGATCGAGGGCGACGCCGTGCCCAGCACTAAGGGGGTGTTGTGATGAGCCTCGTCAATTCCTCCCCCAACGGGGGAGGGGGACCGCGAAGCGGTGGAGGGGTGTTGGACCGCGCTCGCTTCGACGCCCTCCACC
>NZ_JBNFOJ010000430.1:0-1763 GCF_057364705.1 Brevundimonas sp. CURTG3B2_SDJG | reverse complement strand
CCGGCAGGGCGCGCGCCAGCTCCGGCGCGACATAGAGAGTGCGCAGCGAGACCCGGCCCTGCATGACGATGCGATGGCGCTGGCCGGCCGGCAGCCAGATCGCTCGGGTCGGCGGCACCAGCCACAGCAGGTCGCCGGCGGCGACGTGTATGACCCCGCTCAGGCTGTAGACGAGTTGGCCCCACGGATGGACGTGATCGCCGATGATGAAGCCGTCGCCATAGACCATCGCCAGCGATCGGATGAGGAATCCGTCGCCCGTTCCGCCAAACCTGTGTTGGTCTTCAGGCGTCCCACACTCCCGGTTCGTATTGCATGACCCCGCAGACGTTGCCCTCGGTGTCCTCGAAATAGGTCAGTTCGCCCACGCCCGGGATCCGGAACGGCGGGGTGAGAATCCGGCCGCCGGCGGATTCGATGGCCGCGACGGCCGCCTTGAGATCGTCGACGCCCAGGGTGGCCTCGAAGGCGTGAAGCGGCCGGCCGGAAACGATGTCGTGGCGAGCCTGGAGCGCGCCCTGGAGACCCGGGCCGACGTCCTTGATCTGATAGAAGTCCGGCGGCCCCCAGGGGGTGAACGTCAGCCCCAGGGCCTGTTCGTAGAACCGCTTGGCGCGCTGCACGTCGTCGGCGTGGATCGCGAAATGTCTGAAGGTGGCGGGCATGCTGTCCTCCCGGTCGGCAGACATATCATGCCGCTCGGGCAGATGGCGCGCTTGCGGCGACATGCCGAAAAATACGTCTGGCGCGCCAAGGCGGTTCAGGAGCGCGGACGGCCCAGCATGCCGCGCCAGCCGCCGCTGGTGAGCAGGGCCACGTCCAGGAGGGCGAACGGCATGGGGGTCGAGGCCGGCGCCGCGATGAAGCGCGGGCGCCAGGCGGGGCCGAATTTGGCCTTCCACGCGCGCAGGCCTTCGAAGCCGTACAGCGCGCCGCCCTCCTCGAAGACCAGGGCCCCGACGCGGGCGAAGACCGGCGCCAGGCGGCGGTCCTCCAGTCCGGCCAGGGGCGCCATGCCCAGGTCGAAGCCGGCGTAGCCCTCGGCCGCGGCCCACTGGATGGCGCGGACGAACAGATAGTCCATGACGCCGGGCGGCGCGTCATCGGAGTAGCGCATCAGGTCCACCGCGACGCGGCCGCCGCCGGGCAGCAGGTTGGCGAAGGCGACGATGCGGCCTTCGCGCCGGACGACCGCGACCGGGGTGAGGGCCAGCCAGTCCGGATCGAACCGACCAAGGGAGAAGCTCTTCTCGGCGCCCTGGTGGCGCGCCAGCCAGGCGTCGGAGACGGCCTTCAGCGGCCCCATCAGGTCCCGCGCCGCGCCGGGAGGCCGCATTTCGAAGACGGCGCCCTCGCGTTCGCAGCGGTTGACGGCGGTGCGCAGGTTCTGGCGCGCCTTGCCCTCCAGGGTGAAGGCCGCCGTATCGACGACCGCGGCCTCGCCCACCTTGCGCATGGCCAGGCCCAGGGTGGCCAGATCGGCCAGCGCGGCCTCGCCCTGGGCGTAGAAGACCGGGGCGGCTCCGAAGCCGTCGGCGGTCTCGGCCAGGCCCGACAGCAGGGGCAGCCGCTCCTCGGCCGGGCCGCGGGCTCGCCCATCACGATCCAGCGGCGGCCCCGGACGCGATAGGCGACGAAGCTGCGGCCGGACGGGCTGAACATCAGCGCCTTGTCGCCGAGCAGCGCCAGCCAGGCGTCGGGCGTGACGCCTTCGCCCGCCCGCAGGATCTCCAGCGCCCGCGCCCGATCGGCGGGGCCGGCCG
>NZ_JBNFOJ010000429.1:0-1764 GCF_057364705.1 Brevundimonas sp. CURTG3B2_SDJG | reverse complement strand
CAGGAAGCCGACCCCGCGCGCCGGCCGGCTCGGCCGCCGGGGCGAACGGCATGGCCGGGTCGCGGCGGAAGGTGAACTCGGCCTTCAGGTCAGGATAGGCGCTCTGGCCCTCGCCCGAGCCCAGAGGATCCCCGGTCTGGGCCATGAACCAGTCGATCACCCGGTGCCAGACCAGGTTGTCGTAGAAGCCGTTGCGCGCCAGCAGGCGGATCCGGTCGACGTGCAGCGGCGCGATCTCGGGCGCCAGCTCGACCAGGATGCGGCCCTTGGTCGTGTCGATCACCAGCAGGTTCTCGGCCGGCACGGCGCGCCAGTCCGTCTCGGCGATGGTGGTCTGGGCCCGTGGGGCGGCGGGCGGGGGGCGGCGAAAGGCCAAGCACCGCGGCGGCGGCGATAATGCGAAGGGACATCAGGGTTTCCTGAAGGGTCGGCGGAGACTGTCCGCCCGGCCGACAGGGTGGCGCCTTTCGGCGTCGAGCGCGAGGCCGTTCGCAAGGGCATAGGCGCGCGGACGTCCGGGCGCTAGCGTGCCGGCAGGGAGACAAGACCATGCTTCGCCGCCTCTCCGTGTTCGCCGTCCCCGTCCTGGCCGGGATGTTTCTGGCCGCCTCTCCCGCCGCCGGCCAGGGGGCCGGGCGGGACTACGCCGTGCAGGGCGACTGCGACGGGCGGCCGGCGACCCTGGTGCGGATGGCCGAGGGCTACTGCCTGGGACGGGTCTGGCAGAGAGCCGGAACGAGGGGCCGGCGCAGTGCCCCGGGAGCCCTGTTCGAGCTGCCCGACGGCGACTGGCTGGTGGCCGACTGGGAAGCTGGGACGCCGGACGCGGCGCGGTGTGGCGACTGTCCCCGGCGGCGGACGGCGCGCGCTGGACCGGCTGCTGGGCGGCCTGTCGATGCCGCACACGATCGCGCGGGGACCGGACGGGCGGATCTACATCGCCGAGATGAGCCGCATCTTGCCTTCGATCCGGCCAGGCCCAGCGAGGCCGAGGCGGTGGTGGAGGGGCTGCCGGACAACCGGCTGCACGAGAACCGCCATCCGCTGTCGGCCTTCGTGTTCGATGGCGACGGGGCCCTGCTGGTCAACGTCGCGCGCCGTCGGACCGCTGTCTGGACGCCCCGGGGCGCGCCCCGGCGCGACGCGCGGGGCCGTTGCGCCGAAACCGGGGAGCAGGCCATGGTGCGGCGCTATCCCTACCTGGGCGGCGGCCGCTGGAGCGCGGAATGGACCGTCTACGCCTCGGGGCTGCGCAACTCGGTCGCGATGGCGAGACATCCGTCCGGCGCGATCTTCCAGGGGGAGAATTCGATCGACCTGAGCGCGCCTGACCGGCCGTTCGACGAGATCAACCGGCTGACGCCCGGTTCGGACCATGGCTGGCCCTATTGCACGGACATGGCCACGGCCATGCCGGGATGGACCGCGGCGCAGGCCCGCTGCGGGGAGCGGGCGGCGCCGATCTCGCTGTTGCCGCCGCACGCGGCGCCGCTGGCGATGCTCTACTATGACGGGACCATGTTCCCCGAGCTGCGCGGCCGGATGCTGATGGGTTGGCACGGCTATCGCCGGGGCGGCCGGCCGGGTCGTGGCCATCGAGACGGCGGCGGACGGCGCGCCCCTGACCGACCGGCGGGCGATGTACGCCGTCTATCCCAGCGGCGCCCTGGCTTACCCTGCCAGCGCGCCGGCGCCGCGGGCCAAGGGTGCGTGACGCCCGGCTGGAACGCCAGTCGCCGGACGGCATCCGGATCGGGCGGCGGC
>NZ_JBNFOJ010000428.1:0-1767 GCF_057364705.1 Brevundimonas sp. CURTG3B2_SDJG | reverse complement strand
GGATCGCCGCAGCAGCCACAGCGCGACCGCCGCGACGCACCACGAACAGGCCGCTCAGGCCGAAGGCGGCGCGGTACAGGCTGGCGAAGTGGCCGGCCATGCCGGGGCCCGGCGTCTCGGCGGCCCAGAAGCGGGCCATGGCGGCCTCAAGCCAGCTGAACACCGCCACATGGGCCAGGGTCATGACCGAGAAGGCCAGGGCGTAGCGGCCGAAGTCCTCGGGGCTGAGCAGGCGGGTGAACAGGACGATGGTCAGGAAACCGACCACGCCCTGGACGATGTTGGCGGGCAGATAGCCCCAGACGCCCTTCCAGAACATCAGCGGCTCCGGGTCAGCGGATCGCCGCCCGGTCGCCCAGCAGGACGGGGACGGTGACGGCCATGATCCACAGATCCATCCACAGGCTCTGGCGCTCGACGTAGTCGATGTCCAGCTGCACCCGGCGGCGTACGTCCTGGGCGGTGTGCAGCGGGCCGCGCGAGCCGTTGACGGCCGCCCAGCCAGTCATGCCGGGCTTGATGCGGTGGCGATGGGCGTACTCAGCGACCAGGCGGGCGGACTCGACGTGGCCCGTCTTCATGCCGATGGCGTGGGGGCGGGGGCCGACCAGCGACATCTCGCCGGCGATGACGTTCAGCAACTGGGGCAGTTCGTCCAGGCTGGTCTTGCGGATGAACTTGCCCACCTTGGTGACGCGGTCGTCGTCATGGGTCACCTGGCGGCTGGCCGTGGCGTCGGCTGCATCCTGGCGCATGGAGCGGAACTTCCAGACGACGATCTCTTCCTGGTTGAAGCCGTGGCGGCGCTGCCGGAAGAAGATCGGGCCCGGGCTGTCCATGCGGATGGCCAAGGCGATCAGGCCCATGACGGGGGCCAGAAGGACCAGGGCGGTCAAGCCGACGACGAGATCCTGCAGCCGTTTGTTGAAGGCGCGGCGGTCGGCGTCGACCGGGCCCTGGATGTCGGCCAGGGGGGCGGCGGCCAGGCGGTCCAGGGCGGAGACGGTCTCGGCCGCGCCGTTCGGCTCGACCAGCAGGGTGACCTCGTTGGGCAGGGTGCGCAGCCGGGCGTTCAACTCGCGGACACGGGCCTCGGCCTTGGGGTCGATGGCCAGGACGACGCTGTCGACATAGGGCGTCATCTTGTGGGTCAGCAGGTCGTCGGCCGTGCCCAGCACCGGCACGCCCTCGATGGCGCGCGGGCTGCGGGCCAAGCGGTCGTCGAAGATGCCCAGCACGTTCAGGTCGCGGCGCTTCAGCGCCTCGCGGATCAGGCTCTCGGCGTGACGGGTGGCCCCCACCAGAACGATGTTGGGCGTCAGCGCGCCCGTGACCCGCCAGCGCGCGACCAGGTCGCTCCAGCCCATGTGCAGGGCGTTCAGGGTGATCAGAACCAGGCCGGCCCAGACCAGCCAGGCGGACCATTGGGCGTCGGGGCCGCGCAGCAGCCCGCCCGAGATCAGGGCGACGGCGGCGCCCGTGGCGACGATGGCGGCCACCGAGGCGAGATGGCGCGCCTGGCTCTGTCCCCGCGAGAAGCGGTAGCGGCCCAGCGAGCGCATCAGCGCCAGGATGGCGAAGGCGCCCAGGGCGAAGGGCGCGGCGCGGGACAGTTCGGCGTGCGCCAGCGGACCCGGCGACGCGCCCAGGCGCACAGTAGGGTGATGGTCACGACCGCCAGGACGTCGAAGGCGCGGAAATAGTGGCGGCCAGGCGCGAGGCGTGCCGCCTGGCGGGCGTTCAGCCAGACGTTCGGGCGGAAGGGGG
>NZ_JBNFOJ010000427.1:0-1771 GCF_057364705.1 Brevundimonas sp. CURTG3B2_SDJG | reverse complement strand
GCCTGCCCGACGAGCTGCCCGCCTTCCTGCGCACGCCGGAGGCCGCGGCTCAGGTCGGCGAACTGTCGCGCGAGCCCGACCGCTGGAAGGGCGCCGGCCAGCCGCACGACCGCGAGCGGGACACCGCCCACTTCGTCGACATGGACGACACGGGCCACATCATGAGCGCCGCGGGCCCGTCGATCGACGCCCTGCCGAACCTGAAGTCGGAATACGACGCCGCCCTGATCGCGGCGGGCCTGGACGTCAACGACGCCGGCTACCTGCCCTATGCGATCATGGACGCCTGGCAGCAGCTGGGCCGCGACTTCGCCTACTGGCGCGTGCTGAACGCCCAGGAGCGCGCGAGACCGATCCGGCCAAGCGCGAATGGTATCGCGTGGACCGCGAGCGGCGCGAGGCCCTGATCCTGCGCGACCTGGGCGTGCTGAGCCACTACGTCGGCGACGGCTCTCAGCCGCACCACACGACGATCCACTACAACGGCTGGGACCGGAACACGCCCAACCCGGAAGGCTTCACCACCTCGCGCCAGACCCACGGCCAGTTCGAGGGCGCGTTTACGGCCCGGGTGGCGCGCCTGGACGCGATCGAGGCGGCGATGGCGACGCCCCGGCTGGACGGCTTCGACCTGAGGACGCGCGTGCCGGCCTATCTGAAGGCCACCCTGGCCGAGGTGACGCCCTTCTATCGGCTTGAGAAGGCTGGCGGCTTCCGCGACGCCGATCCCCGGGGCGCCGAGTTCGCTGTCGCCCGGCTGGCGGCGGGCGCCTCGGAGCTGCGCGACCTGACCGTCCTGGCGTGGCGCGCCTCGGGAACCGCCTCGATCGGCTGGCCGGCGGTCAAGGTGGCGGAGGTCGAGGCCGGGACCGTCGATCCTTGGCTGGCCATGGTCGGCGAGGACTAAGGCGGCCCTTTCGCCCCGGAAGCGGCGGGGGTAGGGACGGGCCATGCCCGACCTGACCCCGCCCGTCGTCATCCTCGACAAGTCCCAACTCGCCGACAACATCGGCGCGGTGGCGCGAGTGATGGCCAATTTCGGCCTGTCGGAGCTGCGCCTGGTCAGCCCGCGCGACGGTTGGCCCCAGGACCGCGCCTGGGCGACGGCGTCGGGCGCCGACTGGGTGCTGGACGGAGTCCAGGTGTTCGACAGCGTGGCCGGGGCGGTCGCGGACCTGAACACCGTCTTTTCGACCACCGCCCGCCCGCGCGAGACCCGCATGCCGGTGCGCACCCCGCGCGAGGCGTCGCGGATCCTCTACGACGACATCGCCTCGGGCCTGAAGACCGGCCTGCTGTTCGGCGGCGAGCGGGCGGGGCTGGAGACGACCGACATCGCCCTGACGGCCGGCATCGTCACCATCCCGATCGACCCCAAACACCATTCGCTGAACCTGGCGCAAGCCGTGGCGATCAACGCCTATGAGTGGCGCACCCTGATCCTGGACGCCCCGCCGCCGCGGTTCCGCGAGCAGGATCCGCCGGCGTCCAACGACCTGCTGGTCGGCCTGTACGAGCACCTGGAGGCGGAGCTGGAGGCCGGCGGCTTCTTCTATCCGCCCGAGAAGAAGCGCTCGATGAGCCAGAACCTGCGCGTCATGCTGGGCCGCGCCGCCTTCAGCGAGCAGGAGGTGGCCACCTTCCGCGGCGTCATCCACGCCCTGGCCAAGGGGCGAGGCCGGCTGCTGGCCAAGATGGCGGCCAAGAAGGGCGAATAGGCCGTCGGGCTCGGGCTCGGGCTCTCTCTCTCTCTCTCTCTCTCTCTCTCTCT
>NZ_JBNFOJ010000426.1:0-1772 GCF_057364705.1 Brevundimonas sp. CURTG3B2_SDJG | reverse complement strand
GCCTCGACCGCTGACGGCGGGGTTCGGCCGCCTGCCGTTGTCGGACGGGTTGGGCGCGCTGACCCGGCTGCCCGTGGCGCCGGCGGACCTCTCCATCGCCAGTTTGTGCACGCCTGTCCCGGAAGGGGGACCGCGCAGCGCGACCTGGGGACGGACATCATCTGGGGGTTGGTCGGGCTGACATTGCTGCCGACGGTTCCATTCCGCGAGGCGGAGGAGGCGAGAGCCGATCGCGAGGGCGGGGCGCTGCTGGCCTCTGTGGAGCCGGGCGCGATCCTGGCCGACGGCGTGGAGGCGTTCGCCGGCCGGCGCCGCGGCGTGCGGATCTATCGCGACCCCGCCGACCCGGACTTCGCGATCGTGGCCGTCAGGCTGGGGAACGGCGCGGACAATATCGCCGACGTGGGCCTGCTGGGCGTGCGCGGGGATCGAGTGGTGTGGAAGGCGCAGCGCCAGGGCGCCCAATACCTGGGGCTGCCGGAGCTGGTCTGCCGGGACGCGCAGAACCGGCCCAGCGACGATCGGCCCGGATGCTCGTCCTACGGCTTCCTGAGGCCCTGAGCGGGGTCAGCGCACCACGGGGGTCAGGGCCAGTTCGTGGCGGTCCAGCTCCTCTTCCAGCTGGTAGTAGGCCGCGTCGCTGATCTCGCCGCTCAGGCGCATGGCCAGGAGCTTCTCGCGCTTGGCGGCCAGCACCTCCTCGACCAGATCGTCGACGGGCAGGCGGATGCGGCCGTCGCCCTCGGTGATGTCCGCCACGGCGCCATGGCGTTCCCTGTACTCGGCCTGGAGCCGCCGCGCCGGAGGATCGGTCCGGCCCTCGACGAGGGCCAGGGCGGCCTGGGCCACGCCGCGGCGGGGCCCGGGCGGATGTCGGCCTGAAGCACCCCCGTCGTCGCCCAGGCCCAGGGCCTTTGGATGAGCGGGCCCAGGGTGAGGCCCTGGACCACCAGGGTGCCCATGACCACCGCGAACACGGCGAGCAGGATCAGGTCGCGCTCGGGGAAGGAGGGCGGCAGGGCGTAGGCGGCGGCCAGGCTGACCACGCCGCGCATGCCCGCCCAGCCGACGACCAGGCCGGCGCGCAAGGTCGGCGGGGCCGCGCCTTCCGGGAGATGGGGCCCGAACAGCCGGTTCTTGGTGCGGACGACCAGGTTGTAGGCCATCACCCAGCCCATCCTCGCCGCGACGCAAACGCCCAGGATGATCAGGGCGAAGGCGGCGTAATCCAGCCGCTGGGCCGCCTCCAGGCCGCGCCAGATGGGGCCGATCTGCAGGCCCACCAGCATGAAGGCCAGGACGTTCAGGCCGAACACCACGGTCTCCCAGACCGCATAGGCGGGCGCCCGGACCTCGGCCGAGCCGCGCGCCGCCATCCGCGCCACGGCCATGGCGTAGACCACGATGGTGACGATGGCCGACAGGCCCAGGCGCTCCGCCGCGATCCAGACGCCGAAAGTGCTGATGAACTGCAGCACGATCGCCGCCGGCGCATAGGTGAGTTGGCGCATCAGGCGGATCTGCAGCCATGCCGCGGCCAAGGCGAAGACGACGCTGCCGACCAGCGCCCAGGCCATGGCGCCGGCCAGCATCCAGCCCTGGGGCATGGCCGCCAGGGTCGCGGCGACGGCGAGGCGATAGATCAGCAGCGCGCTGGCGTCGTTGAACAGGCTCTCGCCCTCCAGGATGGTCCGCACCCGGTAGGGCGCCGGGATGATCCGCAGCACCGCCGTCGCCGCGGCCGCGTCCGGCGGCGCGACGATGGCGCCCAG
>NZ_JBNFOJ010000425.1:0-1782 GCF_057364705.1 Brevundimonas sp. CURTG3B2_SDJG | reverse complement strand
GCAGCGCGGTGGAGGGGGCATGCCTCCGCTCCGGCGCTCGCGCGTCCCCCCTCCACCATCCTTCGGATGGTCCCCCCTCCCCCTGTGGGGGAGGAATAGATGAAGCTGAACGACGATCGCGCCGGGCGGCTGATCCTGGGCCTGCGGCAGCAGGGGGTGACCGACCCCCGGGTGCTGGGGGCGATGGAATCGATCGACCGCGCGGTCTTCGTGCACGAGAAATTCCTCGATCAGGCCTGGGAGGACCAGGCGCTGCCGATCGACTGCGCCCAGACGATCAGCCAGCCCTATATCGTCGGCCTGATGACCCAGGCCCTGGATGTGCAGGCGCGGCACCGGGTGCTGGAGATCGGCACCGGCAGCGGCTACCAGGCCGCGGTGCTGAGCCGGCTGGCTCGCTACGTCTATTCGGTCGAGCGCTACCGCAGCCTGCTGACCGAGGCCGAGAACCGGTTGAAGACGCTGAAGATCGACAACGTCATCACCCGGCACGGCGACGGCGGCCTGGGCTGGCCGGAACAGGCGCCGTTCGACCGGATCATGGTCACGGCCGCCTCGCCGGGCGAGCCGACCGAACTGCTGCACCAGCTGAAGCCGGGCGGGATCCTGGTGGCGCCGGTCGGGCGGACGTCGGTGCAGATGCTGCACCGCTACGTCGGCCAGGAAGACGGCTCGTTCCGCCGCGAGAGCCTGGCCGAGGTACGCTTCGTGCCGCTGGTCGAAGGGACGGCCAAGGAGGGGTGACGCGTCAGGGTTGAGAGGGCATGGTTCACGCCATGCGGCCCCGCTCTCTCCAGATGGTCCTCGCCATGGCCGCCACCTTGTGGGGCGCTCCGGCCGCGGCCCAGACCTGGCCCGTCTGCTTCGAAGGCGAGACGACCGCGACGGTCGAGATGTACCGGTCGTTCGCCGAGGCGGCGGCGATCGTCCGGGCGGCGGAACGGTTCCGTGCGACGGCGACGCTTCGCCGACCTCGGGGAGAGAATCCCGCCGCCGAAGCCCTGTCGGTACGACGGGCGCACGAGGCTTATGTCGAACTGCTCCGGACGGGCTTTCCAACCGTCTATTTGCGGACCGAAACCAGCCCGCAGCTCGATGCGCCCCCCGGCTGCCTGGCTCTTGATGTGCAGGTCAACTCGCCCGGCGACCCTCCGAATCCGCCCTCCCTGTGGCATCTGGGCGGCATCTATTTCAAAGAGGGCTCCGTGGAGATCGAAGAAGATCGGGGACTCTTCGCGATTCGGATCGCGGCCGCCATGAACGCGCCTGGCCGGTCCCGCTACATACTGGATGCGCATACCGACACCCGAGGGTCGGCGGAGGCCAATCTCGAACTGAGTCAGCGCAGAGCGCTGGCGGTTGCAGAAGCCCTGGTTCGCGAAGGGGTGGCGTGGGATCAGATCGAACCCGGTTTTTATGGCGAGACCCGGCTGGCGCGGCCGACCGCCGATGGCGTAGCCGAACCGTTGAACCGGCGCGTCTACATCGATATCCGCTACCCTCCATCAATACCTGATTAACCTTCCCGCCCAACTTTGGCGCGGTTCATGAGGTCAGGTGGCCGCAACGACGGCGCAAGCGGGAGCGGGCGAATGAAGCGAATGGGCGGCGGTCTGCGGATCCTGATGGCGCTGGGGGCGATGAGCCTGATGGCGGCCTGTTCCAGCTATCCGACCGAGCCGCGCTATTCGATCTACGCCGACTCGCCGGCCCGAACGGCCGCGCAGCCGCAAGCCAGGCCTATCCGAAGGACGGCGGCGCCGGCTCCCGTCCGGCGAGGGG
>NZ_JBNFOJ010000424.1:0-1792 GCF_057364705.1 Brevundimonas sp. CURTG3B2_SDJG | reverse complement strand
GGGCTGGCGTTCCGGGCCAGGGCCAGCAGGTCGCCCGCGCGGGCGGGGCGTCTTCGGCGCGGGGCGGTTGAACGAGCTGGACGAGGACGGTCACGAACGTCTCCGGGCGCCGACCCAAAATTCTCGGCAAGCGCGACCGTAGGGCGCGGGCGTTAGGACAGGGTTAATGGAAGCTGAATCTTGACGCGGGTGTCAGCAGGAGCGAGCGTGCGCCTGAAGGTTGCCAAAGAGGACGAGGCCATGGCCGACGGCGCGATCACTTCCCTGAAGTCCCGGGTCTCGGAAGCGGAGTGGAAGACCCGCGTCGAGTTGGCGGCGCTGTACCGGCTGGTGGCGCTGCACGGCTGGGACGACATGATCTTCACCCACATCTCGGCCCGCGTGCCGGGGCCGGACACCCATTTCCTGATCAACCCCTACGGCTACTATTTCGAGGAGATGACGGCCTCGTGCCTGGTGAAGGTCGATCTGGACGGCAACATCGTCCAGGAGACGACCGACTTCATCAATCCGGCCGGCTTCACCATCCATTCGGCGATCCACGCCGCCCGCGACGACGCGCATTTCGTCATCCACCTGCACACCGTGGCCGGGGTCGGCGTGGCTTCGCAGAAGGAGGGGCTGCTGCCCATCGGCCAGAACGCCTGCCTGCTGCAGTCCCAGGTCGCCTATCACGGCTATGAGGGCCTGGCGCTGAACCACGAGGAGCGCGAACGGCTGGTCGCGGACCTGGGCGACAAGTCCCTGATGCTGCTGCGCAACCACGGCACCCTGGCCGTGGGTCCCACCGCGGCGGCGGCCTGGATCGGCATGTTCTTCCTGGAGCGGGCCTGCGCCCAGCAGGTGGCGGCCCTGTCGGGCGGCCGCGAGCACGTGCTGATGGCGCCCGACGCCGCCCAGGCCGAGACGCGCGAGCAAGGCAAGGGCATCGGCTTCGTCTCGGCCCTGGCCTGGCCTGGCGCGCTGCGCCTGCTGGACCGCAGATCGCCAGGCTACGACGCTTGAGAGCGGCGGGGGGGCTGGCTTTCGGGCTGATCGCCCTCCTCGCCGCCGGCCCCGCGGCCGCGAGCGCCTGGACGCCCGCCAAGGGCAGGGGCCAGGCCATCCTGAAGTTCGAGGACATGCGCGCGGACCGCGGCTTCGATCCCGCCGGGGACTTGGCCGACCTGCCCGCCGAACGCCGCGACACGGCGGTCTCCCTGTTCGCCGAATATGGCGTCACCGACCGGCTGAGCGTGCGGTTCAAGGGCGAGTGGCAATCCGGCGAGGACGCCTTCGTCGACTATGACGGGCGCGGCCCCCTGGAGATCGGCGTCGCCTGGCAGGTCTGGCGCGACGACCGGACGGCGGTGGCGCTGTACGGTGGCGTGGCGGACGGGGGCGAGGGCCGCAACGCCGGCTACGCCGCCCCGGGAGTCGGCGAGCGCGACTGGGAGGTGCGGGCCTCGGTCGGCCGTCCTTCGGCGCCGCGTCGCCCGTCCGCTGGTCGCCGAGCGGGACCTTCATCGAGGTCGAGGCCGCGCGCCGCTTCCGCCAGGGCTTGCCGGACGAGACGCGGATCGACGCGACCGTCGGCGCCCATTTCGGCGACGACTGGATGGTGCTGGGCCAGGCCTTCGCCGGCCGGACCGAGACCGGCGACGCGCGCTGGCTGTCGATCGAGGCCTCGGTGGTCCGCGACTTCGGCGACTGGAGCCTGCAGGCGGGCTGGCGTCAGGCGGTGGCGGGCCGCGAGACCCCCTGAAGCCGGCGGCCCCGTCGTCGCTCTCTGGCGGCGCTTCTGACTGCGGCC
>NZ_JBNFOJ010000423.1:0-1846 GCF_057364705.1 Brevundimonas sp. CURTG3B2_SDJG | reverse complement strand
GCCGCGGCCGGCTCGTACATCGGCTGCAACAAGCAGCGGGCCCGGGCCAACGCCAACGCCTCGAGCGGCGCCCAGTACCGCGCCTCCTCGAACCTGAACATCCGTTCGGGCCCGGGCACCGGCTACCGCACCGTGGGCCGCCTGTCGGCCGGCCAGCCGTTCACCGCCACCGGCTCGCAGGGCGAGTGGGTTCAGATCGCCGGCGGCGGCTGGGTGAACGCCCGCTACGTCACCAACTACTGATCCGCCCGACAGGATTTGGTGTCGAGGGCCGCTCCGAAAGGGGCGGCCCTTTTACTTTGTGGGGCGCTATCGCATCGCGCGCGGCGCGATGCTGCTTGAGCGCGGCTGGAGCGCGTTCCTCCCCCACCGGGGGAGGGGGACCGTCCGAAGCCCGAAGGGCGAAGGAGGGTGGAGGGGCGTTGCCTCACCCTCCGGCGAGCTACTGGCTGACCCACACGATCCGGCCCATCCACAGGATCTCGGCGCGGGGCAGGGCGCGGGGCGGGTAGTCGGGGTTGATCGAGGCCAGGGTCACCGTCTTCGCCGTCAGCCCCGCCAGCTCCTTGGCCAGGGTCTCGCCGCCGGTGGTGCGCACCACCACCCGGTCGCCGCGGCGCACGTCGGCCGCTTCGCGATCGACGATGACCTTGTCGCCGGCCCGATACAGTGGAGCCATGGAATCGCCCTCGATCCTCAGGCTCAGCAGGCTGTCGCGAGGCCGGGGCAGTTCGGTCTGCTCCCAGCCATCGCCGGTCGGCAGGCCAGCGTCGTCGAAGAAGCCGTCCCGGCCCGCCTGGGCCATGCCCAGCATGGGGATCATCGCCGGCCGTTCGGGCGCGTCCTGGGCCATCTCCGCAAAGTCGGCCAGCGACAGGCCGGTGACCGTCAGGATGCGCGTCAGGCTTTCGGTCGAGGGCCAACGGGGGCGCGGCGGCTCGCCCGGGCCGAACCGCTTGGACGGGTTGAAGCTGGTCGCGTCCAGTCCGGCCCGCCGGGCCAGGGCCGAGGCGCTCAGCCCCTCGCGCCGCGCCAGGCGGTCGATGGCGGTCCAGATCTGGGCGTGGGATAGGGGCATGAAGGGACGGATGCGATTCGGATGGTAGGAATATCCGCCTAAGGCTCCTTGCGGTCAACCACGATCACCGGCCCGGCCGGATGGGTTCCGCCCACGATCGGGCCGTCGGGGCCCGTCAAGGCGGACACCGCCCCGTCCAGGAACAGGGCGTTCGCGCATCCCAGCTCATCCCTGAACAGGCGCGCGAAGGCGCCGAAGCTGACGGTCCCGCGCGAGATCGCCAGGATCACCGTGTCGCCGCGCACGCCGACGCCGTTGCGCCGATAGCGGGACGCCCCGTCAGGGGCGAAGGCCGGATGAAGACGGCCGTCGACGACGAGCATGGGGCCGGATTGGGTGGCGAAGCGGGCGGTCGTCGCGTGAGCCGCCCAGCGCGCGCTGTCCACAACCCCCGCGCTGCCGTCGCGGTCGAGGAAGAAGACGCCGTTCGGCTTCAGGTGAAAATTGCCGGGGCCCTCCCGCAGGCTCAGAGGCTTGAGAGCCCGCCCGTCCTCGACCAGCAGGCCGATCGGTTTTAGATCCGGATCATACATGCCGCCGTTCATGACCAGAACGGGCCGTCGGGCGCGGGCCGCGGCCAAGTCTCCAACCGTCGCGCGCGGTCGGGCCGTTCCGTCGTTATGCGCGATCGAAACGGCGTAGCGGTCCAGCGGTATCTCGCAGACCACATAGGCCTGGCCGTCGAACGTCACGTCGCGGCAGGGCGCGGGTGGGCCGTCGCGGGGCTCGGGCTGGGGAGGGGCCAAGCGCCCGCTCCAGGCCGCGGCG
>NZ_JBNFOJ010000422.1:0-1871 GCF_057364705.1 Brevundimonas sp. CURTG3B2_SDJG | reverse complement strand
GCCAGGATGGCGGCGGCGCCCTGGGACAGGGCCTGGGGGAATGAAAGCGCGGCCGTCCGCGGCGCTGCCGGGCAGGGCCACGGAACAGCGAGCCGGGCGCGACCTTGCGGCTGTCGGCGGTCACGCCGGTGATCACCGGGTCCGACGGCACGTCGCGGTGCAGCAGGTCGGACAGACGGACCGCGCTCATCGCGTCACCGCTGGGGCGGCCGGCGGATCAATGACGCGCTGGACGTTCAGGAAGCCGGCGATCCGGTCCGTGACCCGGCCGACCACCGGGGCGGCGATGGCGCCGCCCAGGCGCGAGCCCTGGCTGGGCTCGTCGATCAACACGAAGATCACATAGCGCTGGGCGTCGTCCGGGCCGTCCGCGGGGAAGACGGCGGCGAACGAGCCGATGCCGTGACCGGCGTCGTAGCGGCCGTTGACCAGCTTGTTGGCCGATCCCGTCTTGCCGCCGACGCGCAGGCCCTCGGCGTTGGCCTGGCGGCCCGAACCGCGCAGGACGTTGGCCCGCATCAGCGCCCGGATGTCGCGCGAGGTCTCCGGGCTGATCACTTGCCGCCCCACGCGCCCGTGCCGCCGCGGCGCAGGGTCAGCGGCCGGAAGACGCCGCCGTTGACCAGGGCCACGGTCGCCGCGGTCATCTGCAGCGGCGTGATCATGATGCCGTAGCCGAACGACATCGAGGCGCGGGTCGAGTCCTGCCAGTTGGTCGGGCGCCGGGGACGGGCGGATTCGTGCAGCTCGATCGGCGCGGCGTCCAGCAGGCCCAGGCGGCCGAAATAGTCGCGCATCACGTCCGGCCCCATCTCCACGGCCATGCGCGACGTGCCGATGTTGGACGAGTGGAGGTAGACCTCCTCCAGCGTCAGGATCTTGTTGGTGGCGTGGAAGTCGCTGATGCGGCGATTGCCGATCATATAGGGCTGGGACGCGTCGAACAGGGTGCCCATGTCCGCCCGGCCCGTGTCGAGGCTGGCGGCGATGGTGAAGGTCTTGAACACCGAGCCCATCTCGTAGTGGGCCGAGGTGACGCGGTTCAGGCGATCGGTCGTCGGCCAGCTGGCCATGCCCAGGATTTCGCCGGTGCGCGCGTCGGCGACCACCCCGACCGCGCCCTTGGCCTCGGCGGCCGAGGCCGCGACGGCCAGTTCGTTCTCCAGCACGCCCTGGACGCGCAGATCGATCGACAGCGGGAAGCTCTCGCCCCGCTGGCCGGCCGCGCGGATGTCGGCGTTGAAGGCCAGTTCGGCGCCGGCGATCCCCTGCCCGCCCGTATCGGCCAGACCCAGCACGTGGGCCGCCGAGCCGCCCAGCGGATACACGCGCCGGTCCTCGGGTTCGAAGGTCACCCCCCCCAGCGCCAGGGCGTGGACGGCTTCCTTCTCCTGCGGCGTCAGGCCGGGCAGGACGATCAGGCGGCGGTCGCCGGCCAGCACCCGGTTCAGCTTGGCCAGCGACACCCGCGGCAGGGCGCGCTTGATCTGCCGGGCGGCCAGGCGGCGGTCCCAGACCTCCCGAGGGTCGATGTACAGGCCGTAGTGGGTGATGTTGGTGGCCAACAGGGCCCCATTGCGGTCGACGATGTCGGCGCGGACCACGGCGTTCGGATGGGCCACCGAGCCGACCCCGCCCTTGGGCGCCAGCAGGGCGGCGTTGGCCGCGCCCAGGGCCAGACAGACGAACACCGCCGAGAAGGCCATCAGAATCAGGAAGATGCGGACCCGGGTGTCTTCTTCCGGCCGGGCGTCGGCGCGGGCCCGACCGAACGAGTGCTCGACCCACCACATCGCCTCGGTCAGCCAGCGCCACGACGGGATGAAGCGGCGCGGCGCGAACGGCGCGCCGGGGGGCGCGGGGGCGGCGGG
>NZ_JBNFOJ010000421.1:0-1901 GCF_057364705.1 Brevundimonas sp. CURTG3B2_SDJG | reverse complement strand
AGGCCCGGCTGGGGGCAACTGGCCCCCGCCGGCTCCGTCGTCGGCGCGGGTGGAGGAGATCTTCTATCGGCCCGGCGAATGGGCGGCGGCCAACCAGCCGATCCTGGCCCTGCTGCCGGACCGCGAGGTCAAGCTGGTGTTCTTCGTGCCCGAGGCGGAGATGGCGCGGTACCGGCCGGGCCGAACGGTGCGTTTCGCCTGCGACGGATGCGCGCGCCGGGCGAGGCGCGGATCACCTGGGTCAGCGCCCGGCCCGAGTTCACGCCGCCGGTGCTGTACAGCCGGGGCAGCCGCGACCGGCTGGTCTATCGCGTCGAGGCCCTGCCGGCGCACGCGGCGACGCTGAACCCCGGCCTGCCGGTGGACGTGACGCCGCTGGAGGCCGGTCGGTGAGCCGTGCGGAAGATCCCGTGATCGACGTGCGCGGGCTGAACAAGTCGTTCGGCGCGCTGCATGCGGTGAAGGACTTCTCCATCACCGTGAACCGCGGGCGGATCTGCGGCTTCCTGGGTCCGAATGGGGCGGGCAAGACCACCACGCTCAGGATGCTGTGCGGCCTGCTGACGCCCGATAGCGGCGAGGGGACGGTGCTGGGCTACGACGTGATGAGCCAGTCGCAGTCGATCAAGCGTCGGGTGGGCTACATGACCCAGAAATTCTCGCTCTACGAAGACCTGTCGATCGAGCAGAACCTGACCTTCACCGCCCGCATCCACGAGCTGGACCGGCGGCGCGAGCGGGTGCGGGGCGGCGCTGGAGCGGCTGGGGCTGACGGCGCGTCGGGGCGCAGCTGGCCCGGGACGCTGTCGGGCGGCTGGAAGCAGCGGCTGGCCCTGGCGGCCGCGACGCTGCACGAGCCCGATCTGCTGCTGCTGGACGAGCCGACGGCAGGGGTCGACCCGGAGGCGCGCCGCACCTTCTGGGACGAGATCCACGCCCTGGCGGCCCAGGGCATGACCGTGCTGGTTTCGACCCACTACATGGACGAGGCCGAGCGGTGTCACGAGATCGCCTATGTGGCGGGCGGGCGCACCCTGGCTCGGGGCACGGCCGACGAGGTCATCGACGGCTCGGGCCTGATCACCTTCCATGCCGAGGGCCCGGGGGCGGACCGGCTGGGCGGCGAGCTGCGCGGCAAGCCGGGCGTGGAGATGGCGGCGGCGTTCGGCACGGTGCTGCACGTGTCCGGCCGCGACCGGAAGGCGCTGGAGGCGGCGATCGCGCCCTACCGCAAGCCGCCGCTGACCTGGAGCGAGACCCGGCCGACGCTGGAGGACGTCTTCATCCAGCTGATCCACGACATCGAGGCTGAGAAGGGGAGGGCGGCATGACTCCTTCATCCGCTCATCCCGGCGAACGCCGGGACCCAGATGGAATGGCTCGATATGGGCTCGTGGAGCGCGTCCAGATTCCAGGCGACCGCGTCTGTAATCTGGGTCCCGGCGTTCGCCGGGATGAGCCGGTGTGGAAATGATCTCGCTGACCCGCACCTGGGCCGTGATGGCCAAGGAGTTCGTGCAGCTGACGCGCGACCGGCTGACCTATGGGATGATCCTGGCGCTGCCGATCATCCAGCTTCTGCTGTTCGGCTACGCCATCAACGACGATCCCCGGAACCTGCCGACGGCGGTGTTGGTGCAGGACAACGGCGGCTTCTCGCGCTCGATCCTGACGGCGCTGGACAACAGCGGCTATTTCCAGATCACGCTGCAGGCGCGAAGCCAGGCCGAGCTGGACCGGGCGCTGGCGCGGGGGGACGTGCAGTTCGCGGTGGTGATCCCGGCGGACTTCACGCGGCGCGTGGTCAGGGGCGACAGGGCCCAGATCCTGGTCGAGGCCGACGCCGCCGACCCCTCGGCGACCAGCGGGGCGGTCGCCGCCATCGCCAACCTGCCGGCGCA
>NZ_JBNFOJ010000420.1:0-1926 GCF_057364705.1 Brevundimonas sp. CURTG3B2_SDJG | reverse complement strand
CCAGGCCGCGCCCGGAGCCGCCAGGACGACCAGGGACGCGGCCAGGAACGCGGCTAGGGCCGTGACGGCGGGCGGCGGCGCAAGGGCCATGGGCGGGCGACGCATGGCGTCAGCCGCCGGTGACGACGGTGGCGGTCAGCTTGGTTTCGCCGTTGGCGGGAACGGGCACCCGCCAGACGATGGTGCGGGAATCGCGGAGCTCGCCCTCGATCGACTGGTTCGACAGTTCGGTGTCGCGGCCCAGGCCCTGCTGGCGCACCTCGACGGTGACCGGCGCGGCACGGGCGTTGCGGACGGTGTATTCGACCACGTAGCGCGTCCGCCAGCGATAGTTCTGGGGCCGGGGGGCCGCCTCTTCGGTGACGATGCGCGGCTGGACGGTGACGTCGAAGGCCTCGCCGGTCGTCAGCACGATGTCCGATCCCGCCGGGGTGTGGGGCACCTGGTCCTCGCCGATGAAGCGGGGTTCGCCGGAGGCGTCGTTGACGTAGACCCGCGCGACCCCGGCCGGCAGCTGGGTCCCCACGCCGGAGGCGCGGCTATTGGAGAAGACCACGGCGACCTCGGCGGCGGCCGGCTCCTCCTCGGTGCGGAAGCCGTGGGCCTGATAGAGGTAGCGCTTGGTCGCCGGCACGCCACTGGCGGCCAGCAGGCCGACCTGCTTGGTCTGGTTGTTGGCCACCGTCACCGGCTCGGGCAGCGGATAGACGTAGACGTCGGCCAGGCCCTGGGCCCCGCCTTGCTCGGTCCCATTTCCGCGCACGCCCGCTCGCGGCGGCTGGGGCCGGTAGCCGCCGTAGGGATCGTTCGGCGCGATCAGCGACACGTCGCCGGCGACCACCCGGGTCTCGGCGTTGGTGAAGCTGGCCCCCGACTGGTTGGTCAGGGTGACCCAGCCGGTCAGATCCAGCCGCCCGGCGGCCTCGTCGAAGCGGGCCACGTAGTCAGCCTTCCACTGCAGGCCGGTCGTCAGATAGCTCAGCACGACGTCGCGCCGTCCGGCCCCTTCAGCGTCCAGGGTCACGCTCAACGTCGGACGCGGGCGCAGGTTGGCCGGCACCTCGTCGAAGATGACCCGCGTGGGCACCCCGTCGTCGCGCAACACCTCGATGTGGCCATCGACCTCCAGCACCACGCCCTCGTTGGCGGCCAGGACGCGCGCGCGATCCGTCTGCTGCGCGCCGGTCCCCGGATTGGTCCGCACGATGCCGATCTCGTCCCCGACCGCCGCCTGCATCAGCTTGTCCGGCGTCAGCAGGTCGTAGTCGAAATTCTGCTCGACGACCGACAGGCCGCGCCCGCTCAGGCCCACCGTCTCGGGCCGGATGCTGGCCGACACCCCCGGAAACTCCCGTCGCGACCGCCCGTTCGGCAGGTCCAGCGAACGCGTGTCCTCCACCAGGGCGATGTTCTGGTTGTAGACGGTCAGCGACACCGACGCGGGGCCGCCGCTTCCGTCCTGCGCCGCCTGGGCGAGCGCGGGAGAGGTCGTGAGCACCGCCAGGGCGGTCCCCGCCAACAGAGCCAGACGATCGATCATGCGGATGCTCCCGGTTGAGCCTCGACGCTCTCACGGGCGCCCAGGCCTGTCGAGCGACGAAACGTGACAGGACGTCACGCTTTGCGGCGCGCTCGGGGGCGCGTATGGGGCGTCCGTGACCCGTTCGCAGGCTGAGCACTGGTCGACCTGGCGTTCGCTGGCCTTCCTGGCCGCGACGTTCGCCGTCGTGCTGGGCGCGCTCCTGCCGTTCGGAGCCATGGCCGCCGCCCGCCCGGGAGAGACCCTGGTGCTGTGCTCGGCCGAAGGGCCGCTGACGATCCAGGTCGGGGGCCAGGTCGGACGGGCCGGGCCAGAAGGCTCACCCCGCCAAATGCGCCGCCTGCGTCATGCCCCTGCTGGCGCCGGTCCCCTCGCCGCCCGCGCCC
>NZ_JBNFOJ010000419.1:0-1927 GCF_057364705.1 Brevundimonas sp. CURTG3B2_SDJG | reverse complement strand
AGGCCGAGTCGGTGCGGGTGCTGGAGACCCTCGACGCCGCGGACCGCGCCGCCCTGGCCCAGATACTGACCCGTCGGGGGCGCACCGTCGTCGTCCACGGTCCGCGCCGCGAAGGCGGCCCCCAAGGCGAGCCCCGGAAGGACTAGGCGGCCTGGGCCTCGTCCCGGGCCTCGACGCCCGGGCGGCGGATCGGCAGGTCGAAGCTGACGGTCGTGCCGTGGCCCGGCTCGCTTTCCATCGTCAGTTCGCCGCCGTGCAGCTCGATCAGCGACTTGGTCAGGGCCAGGCCCAGGCCGGTTCCCTGCGTCGTCTTCGAATGCTGGCCCTCGACCTGCTCGAAGGGCCGGGCCAGCCGCACCAGATCCTCGGGCGCGATGCCGATGCCGGTGTCGGCCACCGAGACCCGCACGCGGTCGTCGTCCAGCCGCGAAAGCGCCACCACGATCTGGCCGCCCTCGGGCGTGAATTTCACCGCGTTGGAGATGAGGTTCAGCACCACCTGCTTCAGGCCGCGATGGTCGGCCTCGATGTCGGGCAGTTCGGGCGCGTCGACCAGCAGGTTCAGACCCGCCTCCTGAATCTTGCCGCGCATCAGACGGGCGGCGTCGTCGACGATCTCCTTCAGCGACACCGTTTCATAGTGAAGCGTGAGCTTGCCGGCCTCGATCTTGGCCATGTCCAGGATGTCGTTGATCAGGCTGAGTAGGTGCTGCCCCGACTTCAGGATGTCGCCAGCGTAGCCCTTGTACTTCTGATCCCCCAGCGGCCCGAACATCTCGCCTGCCATGATCTCCGAGAAGCCGTTGATGGCGTTCAGAGGGGTCCGCAGTTCGTGGCTCATGTTGGCCAGGAACTCGGACTTAGCCTGGTTGGCGGCCTCGGCGCGGGTCATGGCGACCTCGTACTTGCGGGCCAGCAGCGACAGCTTCTCCTCGCGGTCCTCCAGCTCGGTGATGGTGGCGTGCAGGCGCTCGACCGCCCGTTGGCGTTCGGCCTCCTTCTGCTTGATGGCGGTGATGTCCGCCGCCGTGACGACCGAGCCGCCGTCCGAGGTGAAGCGCTCCACCAGCTGCAGCCAACGGCCGTCGTGCAACTCCACCTCGCGCGCGCCCGCCCGTCCGCCGGCCGCGGGATGGTCCGTCTTGATCGCCAGCGCCGCGATCCGGTTCAGGTCCTGCTTGAGGGCCCCGCGCCGGATCACCCCTTCCTCGAAACCGAAGGCATCCTGGAACGCCTGGTTCGACAGGATCAGCCGACCCGTCTTGTCGAACAGCACGAAGGCGTCCGAAACGCTCTCGATCCCGTCGCGCAGGCGGCTCTCGGCGGCCTGCGCCTGGGCCTTGGCGCGGCGCGCCTCGGTGGTGTCCAGCGCCACGCCCAGGATGGAAGTGAAGCCCTCGTCGCCGCGTTCGCCCCGGGCCTGGCCGCGCGCATCGATCCAGCGGGCGTGGCCCTGATCGTCCGGCACCGGGAAACTGACCTCGAAGGCGCCGTAGGTCTGGGCCTGGCGCAAGGCGTGGATCACCGCCTCGCGGTAGCGGGGATGGATGCGCTCCAGCACGCTTTCGGCCGGCGTCGGCCCGCTCGCCTCCAGGCCCAGCAGGTCGGCCATGTAGTCCGAGATGGTCACTTCGCCCGCTTCCACGTCCCAGTCCCACACGCCGCAGCGAGCCGCTTCGACCGCGCCCCGGAAGCGGCGCTCGGACGCCGCCCAGGCTCGGCTGATGCCCGCTTGTCGACGCTGGAGCAGCAGGGCCAGCAGGATCACGAATCCTCCGATCGCCAGCGGAGCCGTTAGCACCCAGGCGTCGTCCAGGAGCGCGCCCGCGCCGACGCTCACCGGCGTCGAGGCGCGGCCATCAGCCCCCGTGTCCTTCGATCGCCACCGACGTTCGGCGCACGCCGCCGCCGTCCCGATCCAGGGTCA
>NZ_JBNFOJ010000418.1:0-1933 GCF_057364705.1 Brevundimonas sp. CURTG3B2_SDJG | reverse complement strand
CGCCGCGCGCTTCGGCGTGGACCGCTGGCTCAGCCTATGTCCCGCCCCCGCCAGCGTCAGCGATGACGACGGCGGGTGATCCGGTAAGGCCCCAACAGAGCCGCCAGCCGGAGAGCGCGCGCACCAACGACCACGCGGGGCGGCCTGTCTCGTCGAAACGGTAAAACTCTTTCGCTCCGGGCGAGGCCCGGACGCCCCGCGCCCTCCCCGACCTTCCGGAGCCCGCTCCGGAAAGATGAAGACGCACGCCTTCTCCCTCCCTCCCCGGGACGGGGAGGGAGAAGGGCGACGCGCGCCACGCTTGCATTCGATCAACCCACAGACGAACATCCCCGCCCGTCCCCATGGAGGTTTCCGATGAAGATCCTGACCGCCTCGCTCGCCGCCGTCTGTCTCGCCGCCGCCGTCCCGTCCGGCGCGTCGATCGCCAGTCCGCCCAATCCTCAGTACTTCCAGTGCGTCCAGCAGAACATGCAGTCCTGCTACCCGCGCGACGGGAACGGCAACATCTACAAGCCCAACCCCGACACGCCCGAGGGCGAGGCCTTCGCCCAGTGCTCCGCCGACGTCCGCGCCATGTGCGCGGCCCTGTACCCGGGCTGATCCCTTCCTTTCGTCATCCCGGCCTTCGCCGGGATGACGAAAGACGAGGACGGTCGGGCTACGTCCGCTTCAGACGGCGTTTCTCCGTTCGGCGCCTCGAGATTTCAGACGCTCCAGACCCTCCGGCCCCTGCTTTTTTCCGTCGCCTCAGTCCCGCTCCAGGAACCGCAGCGCGCTCAGCACGTGCGCCTTGACCCCCACCGGCAGGGCCGCCTCGTTGACGTCGAACTGGGGCGAGTGGTTCGGGGCCGCCGCCGCCGGGTCCTGGCCGTCCGGCGTGCCGCCGAGGTGATAGAAGACGCCGGGGACCTCCTGGGACAGGTAGCTGAAGTCCTCGGCCACCGTCGTGGGCGGGGTCGCCGGGTTGACGTTGTCGGCGCCCGCGGCCTCGGCCAGCACCGGGGCCAGCCAGGCCGACAGGGCCTCGTCGTTGAACACCAGGGCCGCGTTCTGGCGGACGGTGAACTCGGCGGTCGCGCCATAGGTCTCGGCGACGTTGTCGATGGCGATCCGGGCGCGGCGCACCAGGTCGTCGCGCTGGGCGATGTCGAAGGTCCTCAGGGTCCCGGACATCGTCGCCTCGGCCGGGATGATGTTGTAGCGCACGCCCGCGTCCAGGGTGGCGATGGTGAAGACCGTCGGCGTGGTCGTCGGGTCGATGGTGCGGGCGGTCAGGCTGTTGATCGTCTGGACGATCTGGGCCGAGGCCGAGATCACGTCCACGCCCTTCCACGGCCAGGCCCCGTGGGTCTGGCGGCCGTGCAGGGCGATGTCGATCCGGTCCGAGGCGGCCATGAAGCCCCGCGGGCGATAGAACAGGGTCCCGGCCTTCCCCGGCACCACGTGCAGGCCGAAGATGGCGTCGGGGCGGGGATCGCGGAGCGCGCCCTCCTCGATCATCAGGGCCGCGCCGCCCTTGGGCTCGCCGGGCGGGGCGCCTTCCTCGGCGGGCTGGAAGATGAAGACCACCGTGCCCTCGATGTCGGCCTTCATCCCGGCCAGAACCGTGGCGGCGCCCATCAGCATGGCCACATGGGCGTCGTGGCCGCAGGCGTGGGCCACCGGCACGGTCTGGCCCATGTAGGTCCCCGTGGCGGTCGAGGCGAAGGGCAGGCCGGTCGCCTCCAGCACCGGCAGGGCGTCCATGTCGGCCCTCAGCGCCACGGTCCGCCCGGGCTTGCCGCCCCGCAGGATCCCCGACCACCCCGGTGCGGCCCACCCCGGTCCGGACCTCCAGCCCCAGGCCGCGCAGGTGCTCGGCGACCACCCCGGCTGTCCGGGTCTCGGCGAAGCCCAACTCGGGATGCTGGTGCAGGTCGCGCCGCCAGGC
>NZ_JBNFOJ010000417.1:0-1941 GCF_057364705.1 Brevundimonas sp. CURTG3B2_SDJG | reverse complement strand
CCGCCCTGGCGGACTCCTACGCCCGCATGGCCGAACGGCGACGGGCGGCGGACGGCGAACCCCTCCGACGCGGCCGACGAGGAGGCCCGGCGTCGCGACCTGCTGAAACGGCTCGACGCCCTGGCGGCCGAGATCACGGCCCGAGAAGCCGAAGAGACCGCCGCCCCGCCCTTCTCCCCCGGCGCCGAACCCGCTATCTCCGGCCCATGACCCTCCCCCACGCCCTTTCCGGCCTCGGCGAGATCGCCGGGGACTACGACATCCTGCTCTGCGACGTCTGGGGCGTGATCCACAACGGCCGCGAAAGCTGGCCCGACGCCTGCGAGGCCCTCGCCCGTTTCAACCGCGAGGCCGGCCCCACCGGACCTCGCCACGTCGTCCTGATCTCCAACTCGCCCCGGCCGTCCCACGACGTCGTCGCCCAGCTGGATCGTCTGGGCGTGCCCCGCGACAGCTGGCGCGCCTTCGTCACCTCGGGCGACGCCACCCGCGCCGAACTGGCCCGACGCGCGCCCGGCCCGGCCTGGATCATCGGCCCGGACCGCGACTGGCCGCTCTACGACGGCCTGGGCCTCGACCTCGCTCAGGGCGCCGAAGACGCCGCCTTCATCTCCGTCACCGGCCCGGTCGACGACGAGACCGAGACGCCCGACGACTACCGCGACCGCCTCGCCGCCGGCGCGGCGCGCGACCTGGAGCTGATCTGCGCCAATCCCGACCGCGTCGTTCAGCGCGGCGACAAGCTGATCTACTGCGGCGGCGCCCTGGCCGACCTCTACGAAAGCCTCGGCGGCCGCGTGACCATGGCCGGCAAGCCCTTCGGCCCGATCTACGACCTGGCGCTGAAGGAGGCCGCGGGCCTGTTGGGCCGGCCGGTGGACCGCTCCCGCGTCCTGTGCATCGGCGACGGCGTCGTCACCGACGTCCTGGGCGCCAACAAGCAGGGCCTGGACTGCCTGTTCATCGCCCAGGGCATCCACGGCGACCAGGCCAAGGGCCCAGACGGCCGCCTCGACCCCGCCAGGGCCGCCGACCTGCTCAGGGCGGAAACGACCTACGCCCGCCACGCCATGCTCGATCTGGCGTGGTGAGGTCGTGGCGAGTGGCGAGTGGCGAGTGGACGACAGCTCCGATCACGTCGCACCGGCCGGAGGGGTTGATTCACACGGGGCCTCACTAATCACTAGGTTCGATCGACATTCAAACCCGTCATTCCCGGCCCTGTGCCGGGAATCCATGAACACGAAAGGCGGAGGTCGAGACCTCCAAGGGCCCCGATCGTGATCCTGGATGGCCGGGACAAGCCCGGCCATGACGGAAACAAGGTTCATCGACTGAATGTCGATCGAACCTAGCCACTAGCCACTAGCCACTCACCCGCGTAACACCCCCCAAATGACAGATCTGGTCACGACGCACCCCTCGGGCGGTTACATCCTGGACGAGCTCCACGCCGGCATGGCCGCCGAGAAGGTGGTCCACGTCACCGAGGAGCGCATCCGCCTGTTCGCCGAGGCCTCGGACGACTTCAACCCGGTCCATCTGGACGAGGCCTTCGCCTCCAGGACCGCTTATCGCGGCCGGATCGCCCACGGCCTGCTGTCCGCCTCGTTCGGCTCGGCGGTCGTCGGCACCATCCTGCCCGGCGCCGGCTCGATCTACGTCTCCCAGACCCTGGCCTTCCACCTGCCGGTCCGCATCGACGACGTCGTCACGATCCGCATCACCGTCCTGTCGGTGGATCAGGAAAGCGCCCGCGTCGAGCTGAACTGCGAGGGCTTCGTCGACGGCAAGCTGATCATGGACGGCATCGCCGTCGTCCGCGTGCCTCGCCGCCGCAAGCCGTCCGCGCGTTGATCCCGATCGTCCGCGACTGGCGCGGCCTGCCGCCCGAACACCGGGGCGCGTCCGTCGCCATCGGCGCCTTCGACGGCGTCCATC
>NZ_JBNFOJ010000416.1:0-1943 GCF_057364705.1 Brevundimonas sp. CURTG3B2_SDJG | reverse complement strand
GCCGAGGCGACCGGCTACGACCTGGCGCGGCTCCAGGCGCGGTTTCGGCGTCTCGTTCGAGCAGGCGGCCCACCGGCTGACCACCCTGTCGCGCCCCACGGCGCGCGGCGTGCCGTTCTTCCTGATGCGGGTGGACCAGGCCGGCAATGTCTCCAAACGCTTCGCCTCGGCGGGCTTTCCGTTCTCGCGTTTCGGCGGCGCCTGCCCGCGGTGGCGGCTGCACGGCGCTTTCCGCACGCCCGGCCGCATCGTCACCCAGATCATCGAGACGCCGGCCCAGGACGGAAGAGAGCCCGGGCGCTGGTTCACGCTGGCCCGCACCGTCGACCGTCAGGGCCACGACGGCTTCGACGAGGGCCAGGATCTGGCGATCGGCCTGGGCTGCGAGCTGAAGCACGCCCACCGCCTGGTCTACGCCCGGGGCCTGGACCTGGCCGCGCCCGAGGTCACCCCCATCGGCCCGGCCTGCCGCCTGTGCCACCGCCACCCCTGCGCCGAGCGCGCCGCCCCGCCGGTGGACCGCCCCCTGCTGGTCGACGACTGGGCCAAGTCGGTCAGCCCCTGGCCGTTCGCGGGCTGAGGGTCAGGTCAGGATCAGCTTCCCGGCCTCCATCCGGTAGGCCACGCCCGTCCGGTCGAAGATCCCCGCCAGGACGGCCGCCGGGTCATCGACGCCCTCGTCCAGCATCCGGCCGATGGCCGCGGCGGGTTCTGGATCGCCGGCGATGCGGGTCAAGGCGCCCAACCACTCCGCCCGGCTCAGCACGCCGTCGGCGCCGTCGTCCCGCCGGAAGTCCGCCAGGACGGCGAAGAAATCGCCCCCGTCCTTCTTGCGCCGCGCGGATTCCAGCGCCAGGGCCCAGGCGGCGCCGCAGGCGTAGTAGGCGCGGTTCTCGCTGCGCTCGCCGGCGCCGGCGACCGGCTTGTCCTTGGCCAGCCGGACGCAATCGTCGACTTCGCGCTGCAGCTCCGATGCATCGTCGTAGGCGGGATCGATCGCCTTGATCGCGCGGATCGCCATCAGGTCGGCGCCGCCCTCGGTGATCCAGGCGTCCCGGGCGAACTCGTACTTTATGCCGTTGGAGCCCAGCCAGAAGTGGGCGGCCTCGTGGCCGATAAACCAGTGGGCGCGGTCCAGCGTCTGCCTGTCGGGATCCAGGTTTCCCTCGCCCTCGAAGGTCATGGCGATCAGCCCCGGCAGCACGCTGCCGCCCATGCTGGACAGGCGGGGCGTCGGCCCGGCCCAACTGACCATCAGGGTCGGGGCGCCGTCCGTGTTCGGCCCGATGCGATCGGCGTAGAAGGCCATCACTCGCGGCGTGAAGGCCTCCAGCTTGGCGTTCAGCCAAGCCGGCAGGCCAGGGTCGATCACCGTGGTCACCCCCTCGCCGATCCGCACGTCGGCCTGGCCGAACAGGACGTAGGTCTGGGCCTCCGAAGCGGTCGGGGCGTCGATGCGGCGGCCCTTGAACAGCACCGGTCCCGCGCGGTCCCGCCAGGTCACCCGCGAGGCCTCGCCGGGAACCTCGATCCCGTTCAGGTCCATGGGCAGCGCACGCGCCGCCTCGACCGAGTCCATCGGCATCACGTCGAAATGGTCGGTGTAAAGAGCCACCGCTCCGTCGGTGAAGACCAGGGCCGGGTCGTAGTCCGCGATCAGGTCGCCGGTCTGCGGCCGCATCGCGATGTGCAGCCGCCGGGGGACGTCGGAGCCGTCGGCCATGCGCAGCACGTCGTAGCGTCCCTGCCGGTCCAGGATCACGCCCGGGGTCTCCACCGTCCACCAGGACGGCCGCCACGGCTGCTCCCCGACCCGCAGCAGGGCCGAACGGCGGAAGGCCCAGACCGGGGCGTCGCGATCCAGGACGATGTCGGCCGTCCATCGGTCGCCGTCGCGCACGACCTCGCGGAACAGGAAGGGGGCGTTCAGATCCCGCACCCAG
>NZ_JBNFOJ010000415.1:0-1945 GCF_057364705.1 Brevundimonas sp. CURTG3B2_SDJG | reverse complement strand
CCAACGGCCCCCGGCCGCCGCCGGGACCGTCGGCGCGGCGGCCGTGCAACTCGCCGCCGCCGTCGAGGGAAGTGGGCCGCGACGGGCCGACTACTTCCTGATGTCCGAGGAAGCCCCCAACCCGGACAGCCGGATCACGCTGTCGGAGGCCGTGGACGCCTGGGCCAGCCCCGCGCCCGCCTGGACTGGCGCTACACCCAGGCGGACTGGGACACCCTGTCGGCCTCGGCGCGCGGTTTCGCCGCCGCCTTCGGGGCCGAGGGCCTGGGCCGGGTCTGCTGGCCGTCGCTCCGGGCGAGATCCTGCGATCTATGGGCCCGTCCCGCCATCACATGGGAACCACCCGCATCTCCCCGGACCCCAGCCAAGGCGTGGTCGACGCCGACTGCCGGGTCCACGAGACGCCCAACCTCTACGTCGCCGGAAGCTCGGTCTTCCCCACCTCGGGCCTGGTCAATCCCACCCTGACGCTCATCGCCCTGGCCATCCGCCTGGCCGACCATCTGAAGTCCCGCACGGAGACCGTTCGATGACCACGTTCAGCAAACGCGGCGTCCTGCGCGCCCTCGCCGGCCTGGCCGCCGTCTCCGCCGCGGGCGGCGCCTACGCGGCGGTCCGGACGCCCGAGATCGCCGCCGTGGATCCGTTCGGGGCCGCCGAGATCGGCCGGGCCTGGCTGGCCGCTCATCCCGCGGAGGACGTCGCGGCGTTACGCCGTGCGGTCTTCCCCAACGGTCAGGATTCGGAGACCGGGCCGCGCCTAGCCGAACGCGTCTGGGCCGACTTCCGCCGCGACGCCCTCTTCGTCCACAAGGGCTGGTTCCTCTCCGAGACCGAGGCCCGCCTCTGCGCCCTGATCGCCCTGGCGTGACGTCCGGCCTCGAAATCGCGCCGCTTTGATCCTAAATGGCGGCGATGACGCTGACCGAGCCCCTCTGCCCGATCCCCGACATCGCCCCCATGGCGTCGCAAGCCGACATGGACGCGGCGATCGAGGCCGCGCGCGCCGCGGTCGGCCTGCCGGTCGGCGCGCGCGTCGTCGCGGCCATGTCCGGCGGCGTGGACTCCACGGTCGTCGCGGCGCTCCTGCACAAGGCCGGCTACGACGTCGTGGGCGTCACCCTGCAGCTCTACGACCACGGCGCCGCGCTAAAGAAGAAGGGCGCCTGCTGCGCCGGTCAGGACATCCACGACGCCCGGCTGGCGGCCGAGACCATCGGCATCCCGCACTATGTGCTGGACTACGAGAGCCGGTTCCGCGACGCGGTGATCGACCAGTTCGCCGACAGCTACCTGGCCGGACAGACGCCGGTGCCGTGCATCCGCTGCAATCAGACGGTGAAGTTCCGCGACCTGCTGGACGTCGCGCGCGACCTGGGGGCCGAGGCCATGGCCACGGGCCACTACGTGCGCCGCGCGGCGGGCGCCGACGGCCGCGCGCAGATGCGCAAGGCGATCGACCATTCGCGCGACCAGTCCTATTTCCTGTTCGCCACCACGGCGGAACAGCTGGACTATCTGCGTTTCCCGCTGGCCGATCTGGAGAAGCCGCAGGTGCGCGGCGTGGCGCTGGAGCTGGGCCTGCGCATCGCCGCCAAGCCGGACAGCCAGGACATCTGCTTCGTCCCGGACGGCGACTACCGCAGCCTGATCGACAAGCTGCGTCCGCAGGGCCGCGAGGCGGGCGAGATCGTGCACATGGACGGCCGGGTGCTGGGATCGCACTCGGGCATCACCGACTACACCATCGGGCAGCGCCGGGGGCTGAACGTCGCGGTGGGCGAGCCGCTGTTCGTCACCAGGCTGGACCCGGCGAAGCGCCACGTCATCGTCGGCCCGCGCGAGCGCTGCTGACGGCGTCGTTGACCCTGGACGAGACCAACTGGCTGGGCGACCAGCCCTCGATCGGAGGCCGCGGCCCAGACGGCGCGCCGTCGCTGGCGCG
>NZ_JBNFOJ010000414.1:0-1970 GCF_057364705.1 Brevundimonas sp. CURTG3B2_SDJG | reverse complement strand
GGCGACCTCCAGCGCGTCCGGCTGGACCAGGCCGCCGCCCAGCGCGCGGGCCTCGGCCCAGCTGGCCTGGTCGTAGCGGCGGGCGTCGGGATCGACGTTGGGGTCGCGGTCGTAGAGGCCGTCGACGTCCTTGACCAGCTGGACGCTGTCCAGGCCCAGCTCGGCGGCGAGAACCAGGGCCGTCAGGTCTGAGCCGCCGCGGCCCAGCAACACGATCCGGTCCTCCGGCGACAGGGCGCCGAAGCCCGGGACCACCACGACTTCATGCCGCCGGAGCGCGCGGTCCAGGGCGGCGCGGTCCAGGCCGACGGGGCGGGCGTGCTCGCAGGGGCCTTCGGCGCGCAGGCCCAGTTCGCGCACCGACAGGGTGCAGGCGTCCAGGCCAATCCGGTCGCAGGCCAGGGCCACCAGGGCGGCGGATCGTTCCTCGCCCTGCACGACATAGGCAGGAAGCAGGGCGTTGTCGTGGCCCAGGCCCAAGGCGCGGGCCTCGCCCAGCAGACGGTCCGTTTCGCCCGCGAAGGCGGAGACGACGGCCACGACACGGCGGCCGCGGCGCACTTCGGCGTAGATGTCCGAAGCGGCCTTGGGCGCATCGGCGGGGTCGACCAGAACCGAGCTGCCGAACTTCATGACGACCACGGGGCCGTCGGCCGGCGGGGAGAGGACCGATGGAAGAGCCGCGGCAGGGCGGTCGAGGACGGCGAGGTTGGCGGACATTGGGAAGGTCTTTCGATGGGAGAAAAGAAAAACCCCGCCCGGAGGTTTCCGGGCGGGGCTGGGTCTGTGCGTTCCTGAGCTTCGGTGCGCGCTAACCTGTCCCCGCCGGAGGCGTGGTGGTGGTCATACCGATGGTGATCATGCCGAGGGCCCGGCCGGCGCCGATGACGCGCACGGCCGCGCCGCCGCGCGAGGCGGCCGAGGCGAGGGCGATACGGGCGTCGAGGCGGTTCACGGAAGGGGCCTGCTCAGTTCGGTTGGACGCAAGGCTGACGGACAACGGGCGTCGCCGTCAACCCTCGGGATGAAAATTGCGCTGTACGGCCGGATTTGCGGCTCCGGGGACACGGTTTCACCGCTCAGGCCCAGTGCATTTGGACGCGATGGGCGGCCGCCCAGTGGATCGCCCGGACGCCGTCGATGACGGCGTTGGCCGCCGCGCGCGTGCCCAGGGTTCCGCCCAGGTCCTGGGTCACGGCTCCGGCCGACAGCACGGCGGCGCAGGCGGCCTCGATGGAGCCGGCCTCGTCCTCCAGGCCCAGGCTGTGGCGCAGCATCAGGGCGGCGGACAGGATGGTCCCGACCGGATTGGCCTTGTCCTGGCCGGCGATGTCGGGGGCCGAGCCGTGGATGGGCTCGAACAGGCCGGGACCGCCCGAGCCCAGCGAGGCCGAGGGCAACAGGCCGATGGAGCCGCCCAGCACCGAGATCTCGTCGGACAGGATGTCGCCGAACATGTTCTCGGTCAGGATGACGTCGTAGTCGCGCGGCTTGCGGATCAGATGCATGGCCATGGAGTCGACCAGGGCGTGCTCCAGCTCGATGCGCGGAAACTCCGCGGCGTGGACGCGGGTGACCACCTCGCGCCACAGGCGGCTGGTTTCCATGACGTTGGCCTTGTCGACCGAGGTCACCTTGCCGCGCCTTTGCTGAGCGGTCTGGAAGGCGGCGCGGGCGACCCGTTCGATCTCTGCGACGGTGTATTCGCACAGGTCGGTGGCGCGGTCGGCGGTGCGGGTCTTCTCCCCGAAATAGATGCCGCCGGTCAGCTCGCGGAAGACGATCAGGTCGACGCCCTCGACGATCTCTTTCTTCAGCGGCGAGCGGTGGGCCAGGACGGGCGAAACCTGCAGCGGGCGCAGGTTGGCGTACAGGCCCATGGCCTTACGCAGGCCCAGCAGGCCCTCTTCCGGCCGGCGCTTGCCGCCGTCCCATTGCGGGCCGCCGACGGCGCCCAGCAGGACGGCGTC
>NZ_JBNFOJ010000413.1:0-1974 GCF_057364705.1 Brevundimonas sp. CURTG3B2_SDJG | reverse complement strand
CCCCAACCCTTGTCCCCTCATGGCCGGGCCTGTCCCGGCCATCCATGATCGCGACCAGCGACCTGGAGGTTTCGACTCCGGCCCTTCGCGTTCATGGATTCCCGGCGGGTTCACCCCTCGGGCGGGCCGCGCAAGCGGCGCGACCCGGGGGCCGGGAATGACGAGGTTGAATGTCGATTGAACCCAGTCCTTCATTCCTCCCCCTGCGGGGAGGGGGACCATGCGCAGCCCGAAGGGCGAAGCATGGTGGAGGGGCGCCGATCCCAGTCTCGAAGGAGAGGCCGCCCCGCCCGTGCAAGGCCGAGCTCTCACTTTCCACTATGGAAAGTTTTCACTTGCCAATCTGGAAAGTCACGCTACGCTTTCCATATTGGAAAGTGAGGCCGCGATGACCGATCCCCGAGACCCCTCCGAGGCCCTGGCCTCCATCCAGGCCGCCCGCGCCCGGATGGTGGACCAGGCGAAGGGCTGGCCCTTGATCTACGATGTCCTGTTCGCCCTTCCGGTCGTGGCGATCGTCGCCTGGCAGGGCCTGCCGGATCCCTTGCCCCTGCTCGGCGTGCCGCTGATCTTTCTGTTCGTCTTTTGGGCGCAGGCCTGGTGGAAGAAGCGCTTCGGCTACTGGGTCGACGCCTACAAGCCCAAGAAGGCCCGCTGGATCGCCTTCGGCCTGCTGGCGGCCATTCTGCCCCTCCTGGGCCTGGCGATCTGGAGCCGCTACGGCGGTCCCTGGTGGCTGAGCCTGGCCGCCGCCGGCGTCACCTGGCCGGTGATGGTGATCGGTTCGTTGTGGTGGCGCCGGGTCTGGCGCCGCGAACTGAGGGAGACGACGTGAATCCCGCCTTCGACGCGGTCATCCACGCGCCCGGCCGGCTGCAGATCTGCGGCGTCCTGACCAGCGTCGAGGACGCCGAGTTCGCCGCCGTCCGGGACGCCGTCGGCGTCTCGGACTCGGTCATGTCCAAGCATCTGAAGCAGCTGGAGGAGGCGGGCTACGTCAGGCTGACCAAGGCCGCCTCCGACGGTCGCCAGCGCACCTGGCTCAGCCTCACTCCCGCCGGCCGCCGGGCCTTCACCGCCCACCTCGCGGAACTCCAGCGCCTGGCGGGAATCGCCGCCGCCTCGCCGCCAGGGCAGGGCTTCGTCGGGTAGCCGCTCGCTTCGCGCCGTTTCCGCTGTTACCGTAACGACGTTACGGCCGGGGGGCCGCAGGCGAGGGGGGACGAGAATGCGCACGATCCTCGGCGGAGGCGCGGCCCTGGTCATGGGCGCGCTGATCTCGAGCTCCGCGGCCGCTCCACGCGTCGGCGACGGCCTGTCTCCCGAGATGTTCGAGGTCCTGGACCCCGTCCGTCAGGCGCGGTCCATCTGCGGCGCGGGACCGCAGGGGCGGGCGGCGCTGAGGATGCGGCTCCTGGCCGCCGGCGCTCTGGCCGGCCCGCTGGCCAAGGCGGACGACGCCATTGCGCTCTATCCCGATCTCGCCGCGGTCCGCTTTCCGGTGACCGCCGCGGGCGATGAGGCCCAGCGGTACTTCAACCAGGGCCTGATGCTCGGCTACGGCTTCAATCACGCCGGGGCGGTGCGCTCGTTCCGTGAGGCCCAGCGCCTGGATCCCGACTGCGCCATGTGCTGGTGGGGCGAGGCCGTGGCCCTGGGGCCCAACATCAACGCCCCGATGGACGACCGCGATCGTCCCGCGGCCCTGGCGGCGTTGCGTCGCGCCCTGGCCCTGGCCGATCGCGCCTCGCCGGTCGAACGCGCCCTGATCCAGGCGGCGGCCCTGCGCTACTCGGCCGATCCCGCCGCCGACCGGGCGGGGCTGGACGCGGCCTACGCCGACGCCATGCTGGCGGTCGCCGAGCGGTTTCCCGACCACGACGAGGTCGCCGTCCTGGCCGCCGAGGCGGCGATGAACACCACGCCCTGGAACTACTGGGAGGCCGACAGGCGCACTCCCGTCGGCCGCAGCGG
>NZ_JBNFOJ010000412.1:0-1977 GCF_057364705.1 Brevundimonas sp. CURTG3B2_SDJG | reverse complement strand
GCCGAAGGTGACGCCGACGGGCCCCGGCCTTCGCCGCGGCGGCGTCCAGCACGGCGGCGTAGGCGACGTCCGCGTTCAGCACCGCCGTCCCGCCCTTGGCCAGACCTTCGAAGATGGAGGCCTTCTCCGCCGCCACCCCCGCCTCGCCGTCGGCGAAGGCCTCGATGTGCACCGGTCCGACGTGGTGACGCAGGCGGCGTGGGGCCGGACGAACCTGGACAGCGGCGCGATCTCGCCCGGCGCGTTCATTCCGATCTCGAACACCGCGCGTTCGACCGACGGCGGCATCCGGGCCAGGGTCAGCGGCACGCCGATATGGTTGTTGTAGCTCTTGATCGAGGCGTGGGCCGGGCCGGCCAGGTCCAGGCCCGCCTTGATCGCCTGGGTCACGCTGGTCTTGCCCACGGACCCCGTGACTGCGCCGCGCCTCACATGCGGGGCGCGGTCGCGGGCGAAGACGCCCATCGCCTCGAGCCCGCGCAGGGTGTCGGCGACGACCACGGACGATCCGCCGTCGACCGCGTGCTCGGTCAAGGCGCCGGTCGCGCCGGACGCGAAGGCCGCGGCGGCGAAGTCGTGGCCGTCCCGCGCGCCCTTCAGGGCCAGGAACAGGTCGCCCGGGACGATCTCGCGGCTGTTGTAGGTCAGGCCGGCCGCTTCGAAGGGCGCGCCGGACAGGCGTCCTCCGGTCGCGGCCTCGATTTCGGCGGACGTCCAGAGGGGTCGGGGGTCAGGCATGGATACGCAGGGCTTCGGCGGCTTCGGTGGCGTCATCGAACGGGTGAGTCACCCCGCCGACGATCTGGCCCTGTTCATGCCCTTTTCCGGCGATGACCACCACATCCCCGTCGCGCATATCCGCGATCGCGTGACGGATGGCCTGACGCCGGTCGCCGATCTCGATGGCGGCCGGGAAGCCTTCGCGCACGGCCTTGCGGATCGCGGCCGGATCTTCCGAGCGCGGGTTGTCGTCGGTGACAATGGCCAGATCCGCCAGCCGCCCCGCGACCTCGCCCATCAGCGGCCGTTTGGCCCGGTCGCGGTCGCCGCCGGCGCCGAAGACCACGATCAGCCGGCCGGTCGCATGCGGACGCAGCGCCTTCAGCACCGTCTCCAGGCCGTCCGGCGTATGGGCGTAGTCGACGTAGACCTCGCCCCCCTTGCCGGAGTGGTCGGCCCCGCCGATCCGCTGCAGCCGGCCCTGGGCGCCCTCGATCCGCTCCATCGCCGCCAGCACCCGCCCGGCGTCCTCCCCGGCGGCGATGCACAGACCCGCCGCGACCAGGGCGTTGGAGGCCTGGAAGGCCCCGGCCAGCGGCAGAAGCACCTCGTGGGTCTCGCCGCGCACGTCGATCGTCAGCCGCTGGCCTTCGGGAACCGCCCGGCGGGCGACCAGCGACAGGTCGCGCCCGCGCTCGCCCACGCCCATCACGGCCAGGCCCGACATGATGCTGCGGCCGCGAAGCTGGAATAGGCGTCGGAGTCGGCGTTCAGCACCGCGGTGCGCCCGCGCGGCAGCAGGGTCTCGAACAGGCGCAGCTTGGCGTCACGGTAGGCATCCATGTCGCCGTGATAGTCCAGGTGGTCCTGGGTCAGGTTGGTGAAGGCCGCCGCCTTCAGCGAGACCCCGTCGATGCGGCGCTGGTCGATGCCGTGGGACGAGGCCTCCAGCGCCAGGTGGGTCACGCCCTCCGCCGCCAGCTGGGCCAGCATGCGGGCCGCGTCGGCGGCGTCGGGGCTGGTCAGGCCCGGCCCCGTCAACGCCTGGTTAACGTTACCCGTCTGTTTCAAAACCCCCAGCGTCCCCATGCTCGCCGAGGTCCTCCCGAGCGCCGCCCAGATCTGGCGGCAGAAGGCGGCGACCGAAGTCTTGCCGTTGGTGCCCGTCACCGCCACGCAGGTCTGGGGCTGGGCGCCGTAGAAGCCGCGCGCGGCCAGGGCGTAGGCGCGCCGCACGTCGCCCGAGGTGACCAGCAC
>NZ_JBNFOJ010000411.1:0-1989 GCF_057364705.1 Brevundimonas sp. CURTG3B2_SDJG | reverse complement strand
CGTCGAGGCCGGGGCCGAGCCCCGCCGCCTGGCCGCGTCCGACGGCGGGGTGTCCTCGGCCCGCTGGGCGCCGGACGGAAACGCCATCTACTTCCTTTCGGCCCGAGGCGGCTCCAGCCAGGTCTGGCGCATGGACCGCGAGGGTCAGGCGGCGGTGCAGGTCACGACCCTGCCCCTCGACGTGTCGTCGTTCCGCCTTTCCGCCGATGGCCGCACGCTGGTGGTCGCCCTGCCGATCTTCCTGGACTGCGCCGCCGACCTGGCGTGCAGCCGCGACCGTCTGAAGGCGCAATCGTCCTCGCCCTCGACCGTGCGCGGCTACGACCGCCTGCCGCTGCGTCCCTGGGACAGCTGGAACGACGGGCGGCGCAACCACCTGTTCGCCCTGGACCTGGACGCCTCGGGCCTAGCGGCCGGCGCGCCGCGGGACGTCGATGGCCGGGATCGACGGCGACAGCCCGTCACGGCCGCTGGGCGGGGACGACGAGTTCGTCCTGTCCCCCGACGGCGTCCGCGTTGTCTTCCAGGCCCAGACCCAGGGGCGGACCGAGGCCTTCACCAACAACACCGACCTGTTCAGCGCGCCCCTGTCGGGCGGCCCGGCGGTCAATCTGACCCAGGCCAATCCGGCGCCCGATTTCGCCCCGGCCTTCTCGCCCGACGGCCGCCGCCTGGCCTGGCTGGCCGGCCGCCGGGAGAATGTCTACGGCGACCAGCCGGCGATCATGATCGCCGACGCCGACGGCGGAAACGTCCGCGCCCTGCCGACCCAGTGGGACCGCGGCGCGGGATCGCTGCGCTGGCGCTCGGACGGGCGCGCCCTCTACGCCCTGGCCGCCGAAGACGGCCAGCAGAAGCTGTTCGAGATCGACGTCCGGAGCGGGGCCGTGCGCCCGGTCACCGACCAGGGCACGGTCTCGGCCTTCGACGAGGCCGGCGGGCGCTTGGTCGCGGCCCGCGAAAGCTTCACCGGTCCGGCCCAGGTGGTCGAGATCGCCGGCGACGCGGTCCGTCCCCTCACCCGCCACAACGCCGAGATGCTGGCCGGGACCGATCTGCCGCCCGGCGAGGCCTTCACCTTCGCCGGCTGGAACGGCGAGCCGGTGCGCGGCTGGACGTTCAAGCCCGCCGGCTATGTCGAGGGCCGCCGCTATCCGGTCGTCTACCTGATTCACGGCGGGCCCAAGTCGCCCTGGACCGACGGGTGGTCCTATCGCTGGAACCCGCAGATCTACACCGGCGCGGGCTATGGCGTGGTGATGGTCAACTTCCACGGCTCGCCCGGCTACGGCCAGGCCTTCACCGACGCCATCAACGACCATTGGGGCGACCGGCCGCTGGAGGATCTGCAGAAGGGTTGGGCGGCGGCCCTGGCGGCCAACGCCTGGATGGACGGCGGGCGCGCCTGCGCGCTGGGCGCCTCGTACGGCGGCTACATGGTCAATCTGATCGCCGGCAAGTGGAACGGCCCGTGGGACTGCCTGGTCAACCACGCCGGGGTGTTCGACGTCGGCCAGCTGATGAACGCCATGGACATCGGCAACTTCATCTCCGAGTTCGGCGGCGCCTCGTGGGAGCGGCCGGAGCTGTACCGCGCGTTCAGCCCGAACACCTGGGTCGGCGACTGGACCAAGCCCATGCTGGTCCTGCACGGGTCGCGCGACTTCCGGGTGCCGGTGGAACAGGGGCTGGGGACCTTCTCGGCGCTGCAGCGGCGCGGGATCGAGAGCCGCTTCGTCCATGTGCCGGACGAGAACCACTGGGTGCTGAAGCCCCGCAACTGGGTCGACTGGCAGCAGGAGATCCTGGACTGGACGGCCCGCTACACGGCTGAGTGAGGCCAAGCGTCGCCGCTTCCTCAGCCGTCCGGGCGGTGCTACGCCAACGCCCGCAAGACATGAGGAAACCGTCCATGCGCCACCGCTCCCTGCTCGCCTGCGCCTGCGCCGCCCTGGCCCTGACCGCCGCCGTCCCCGCCCCTGGCCGAGG
>NZ_JBNFOJ010000410.1:0-1991 GCF_057364705.1 Brevundimonas sp. CURTG3B2_SDJG | reverse complement strand
TCATGGGGTCAGTACTGCCGGGATCCCGGCCCGCTCACTCCCGCGCGCGTCGGCATCGGCGACCGCATCCAGCCGGGCCGAAATTCATGGGGCGCTCCACCGTCTGGGCGCGAACGGCGCTGCCGCCACGGCTCATCCGCGCGCCACCCTGATCGGCGTCGACACCCTGAGGCGCGGCGGCTCGGCGATCGACGCGGCCATCGCCATCAACGCCGCCCTCGGCTTCCTGGAGCCCGTCGCCAACGGCATCGGCGGCGACGCCTTCTGCATGCTGTGGGACTCGGCCCAGGGCAAGGTCGTCGGCTTCAACGGCTCGGGGAACAGCCCGCGCGGCCTGTCGCTGGAGATCGCGCGCTCCAAGGCCAAGGCGGACGGCCACCTGCCCTCCTACGGCGCGGTCACCGTCAATGTGCCGGGCACCGTCGACGCCTGGTGGAGCGCCCACCAGCGCTACGGCAAGCTGCCCTGGAAGGACGTCCTGCTGCCGGTCGCCGAGCTGTGCGAGGAAGGCGTCCCCGTTCCCCAGGTCATCGCCTACTACCTGGAGCGCAACATGGCCGGCTTCGACCGGTCGGCGGGGATCATCGAGGAGAACGAGAACCGCAAGCGGGTCTACGCCCCTGGCGGCGCCACGCCCAAGGTCGGCCAGATGTTCGCCAATCCGGACCTGGGCCGCACCTACCGCCTGATCGCCGAGCACGGCCGCGACGCCTTCTATGACGGCCCTATCGCCGACGCCATCGAGGGCTATTTCCGCCGCATCGGCGGCTGGATGACCCGCGCCGACCTGGCCGCCCACCGCACCGAATGGGTCGAGCCGATCCGGACGAACTATCGCGGCGTCGACGTCTACGGCCTGGGGCCCAACACCCAGGGCCTGTCGACCAATCAGATCCTCAACATCTGCGAGCAGTTCGACCTGAAGGGCATGGGCTTCCAGTCCGCCGCCTCGATCCACCACCAGGCCGAGGCCAAGCGCCTGGCCTTCGAGGACCGGGCCAGGTGGTTCGCCGACCCTCGCTACAGCCAGACCCCGGTCGAATGGCTGAACTCCAAGGACTACGCCGCCCAGCGCGCCCGTCTGATCCGGCCCGACCGGGTGATGGACCGCGTCTTCCCCGGCGACGCTCCCACCCGCGGCGACACCACCTATTTCAGCGTGGCGGACAAGGACGGGATGATGGTCAGCTGGATCCAGTCCAACTACCGCGGCATGGGCTCGGGCCTGGTCGCCGACGACGGCGCCGGAAACACCCTGGGCTTCATGTTCCAGGATCGCGGCGAGCTGTTCGCCCTGACCGACGGCCACCCCAACGTCTACGGCCCCGGCAAGCGGCCCTTCCACACCATCATCCCCGGCTTCGCCTGCAAGGACGGCAAGCCCTGGATGGCCATGGGCGTCATGGGCGGCGGCATGCAGCCGCAAGGCCAGGCCCAGATCATCATCAACATGGTCGACTACGGGCTTGAACCCCAGGCCGCGGGCGACGCCCCGCGCTGGCAGCACTACGGCTCGTCCGAGCCCACCGGCGAACCGGCCGAGGGCGTCGGCCGCCTGCACCTGGAGAGCGGCGTGCCCGAGGCCACAAAGCACGCGCTCGAGGCCATGGGTTGGGCCCTGGGCCCGCCCGACGGCGGTTTCGGGGGCTACCAGAACGTCGTCATGCAGCAGAATCCGGGCGGCCGCTGGACCTATGGCGCGGCCACCGAGATGCGCAAGGACGGCATCGCCCTGGCCTATTAGCGCACCGCCCGCGCGATCAGCTGGTCCGCCGTCGCGCCGTCCGGCCCGAACGCCAGGCGCGGCCAGTCGGGGGTCAGCCGTTCCAGGGCCAGCATGATCCCCAGCCCTTCGTCCTGGCTCCAGCGCCGCCCAGGAAGCCGTCCAGAACGACGCCAAGGCGGCCGGTCAGGGTGTCGGTCTCGCGGCGCAGGGAGGCGGCGTCGTCGATGTAGCGATGGACCAGGACATCGTTGGCGAACGGCGAGAA
>NZ_JBNFOJ010000409.1:0-1995 GCF_057364705.1 Brevundimonas sp. CURTG3B2_SDJG | reverse complement strand
GCCGGCGACCGCCGGTGCGCGCCCCCGCGCGGCCTTCCAGGCGCGCTGCTGGAGGGATGTCCGCATCCTGTCCTCGGACGAAATGGCCGGGCGCGACACCGGGTCCGCCGGTGGCGAGATGGCGCGCAACTACATCGTGGGCCGGCTGGAGGCGCTGGGCGTGGCCGCGCCTCCGATGGGCCGACTGCAGCCCTGGGAAATGACTGGCCGCACGCGCTCGGGTCCCAAGACCTACGACGGCGTGAACGTCATCGGATTGATCCCCGGCACGCGGGCGACGGACAAATACATCGTCGTGACCGCCCACTACGACCACGTGGGGACCAACGACGGGCAGATCTACAACGGGGCCGACGACAACGCCTCGGGCGTGGCGACGATGCTGGCCCTGGCCGCCGAGCTGAAGCGCCAGGCGCCGGAGCACAGCGTGCTGATCGTGGCGCTGGACGGCGAGGAGCGGGGCCTGCTGGGGGCCAAGCATTTCGTCGAGGCGCCGCCGGTGCCCCTGGCCTCGATCGCCATGAACCTGAATTTCGACATGACGGCGCGAGCCGAGACCGACGGCAAGCTTTGGGTCACCGGCACCTATCAGAACCCGCAGTTCCGGCCCATCCTGGAGCCGATCCCCGCCGACGGGGCGGTGGCGCTGGCGTTCGGCAAGGACACGCCGCAGGACACCGGCGAGGACAACTGGGTCGAGGCTTCCGATCACGGCGCCTTCTACCGCGCCCAGGTGCCGTTCCTGTACCTGGGGGTGAACTATCACGCCGACTATCACCGACCCTCGGATGATTTCGAGCGGATCACGCCGTCGGTGTTCGTCAGCGCGACCAACCTGTCGATCGCCGCCTTCCGCGCGCTGGACCGGGCGCTGGACCGCTAGAGGCTCGACAGCCGGCCCGTCCCGCCGCAGCTTGAAGGGATCGAGGAAACTTCCATGCGCATCGCCACGGCCCTGACCGTCGTCCTGACCGCCGCCGTACTGGCGTCCTGCGAGGACCCCGCCGAACGCAAGACGGGCGCCGGCGCGACGCCGACGGCCGCGGCTTCGGCCTATGCGGCCAGCGGCGACGTCTCCGGCTACTACCTGCCGCTGGATCCGGTGCGGTCGGGCAAGTGGACCCTGGACCACGTCTTCCTGGGCCAGGCCGCGGAGTTCGCCGACTGGCGGGCGGGCGACAAGAACGCGACCTTCGCCCCGGTCATGCTGCAGTTCGAGGACGCGACCAGCCCGGTGGTCCAGACCGAGATCGGCGAGGCGCGCAGCGTGACCGCGCGCGTCCTGCCGACGCGCTTCACGGTCAACGACGCCCAGGTGCGGTTCGAAGGGCGGTCGGCGGAGCTGGGGACGGTGATCTTCGACGGGCGCCTGGACCAGGGCGCCTTAGCCACCGCGCGCCGGAACCTGGGCGACGAGGGGACGGTGCTGACCGGCTCGCTGAAGATCGGCGACGGCCGGCCCCAGCCGGTCCGCCTGCGCTGGTGGATGGGGGACTAGGTTCAAATCGATATCCATCATTCCCGGCCATGTGCCGGGAAGCCACGAACGCCGAAGGTGCAAGCAAGATCGCTTGGCCATCTCCAGCGGCTATGGATGGCGGGACAAGCCCGGCCATGACGGAACAAGAGCCGGATCTTCGGCGATCGCAATGGATGCCGACCTAAACTTGGTTGGCTATTGACCCGCTTATCCCGCCTTCGCGGGAATGAGCGGAGAAGTCAGTCCCGTCCGCTGATTTCCAGCTTCAACCCCAGCGCCTCCGCCAGCGCCTTGCCCCGGCGGCGGGTCTGTTCGCCCAGCAGCACGTCGGCGTAGCCGGGGGCCGCGCCCAGGCCCAGGACGCCGCCCGTCGCCGTGGCGCGGGCGTTGACCAGCAGCTGGGCCGAACGGCCGGACAGGTCGCAGGCCAGGCGTATGGCGAGGCCCAGCGCGCGGGCGGCCTGGCGCTGCTCCTCGGTCAGCAGGCGGGCGATGGTGGCCGGCTCCGGCGTCTG
>NZ_JBNFOJ010000408.1:0-1998 GCF_057364705.1 Brevundimonas sp. CURTG3B2_SDJG | reverse complement strand
CGAGGCCGAGGCCTGGCCGCCCCAGCAGTCACCGTCGGATGGCGCAGCCAGGCGCGCCCGTCCGGCGTCAGCGCCAGGCCGGCGGCGACGCCGACCACGAAGGCGATCGTCAGTGCGTTGACGCCAGCACGCAAAACCTGTCCCCCGAAGCCACCTCGAACCGTGCCAGGCTTTTACCCTATCGCCGGTCGCGCGCCACCGTTCGCCCGCGTGACGCGAGCAAAAGGTTAACGGCGCCGTGATGGCCCGCGACCGCGCCGCACTTGCCCCGCCCCCTCCCGCGCGTTACGGACGACCCAAGGCCGTCGATATTCATCGGACGGTGAAAACATGAGGAAGCGATGCGGAAGATCTTCCCCGATCCGGCGGCCGCGCTGGAGGGCCTGACCTTCGACGGCATGACCGTCATGTCCGGCGGCTTCGGCCTCTGCGGCATCCCCGAGAAGCTGATCGCGGCGCTCCGCGACAGCGGCGTCAAGGGGCTGACCGTCATCTCCAACAACGCTGGCGTCGACGGCTTCGGCCTGGGCCAACTCTTGGAGACCCGCCAGATCGCCAAGATGATCTCGTCCTACGTCGGCGAGAACAAGGAGTTCGAGCGCCAGTACCTGGCCGGCGAGCTGCAGCTGGAGTTCAACCCCCAGGGCACCCTGGCCGAGCGCATCCGCGCCGGCGGCGCAGGCATCCCGGCCTTCTTCACCGCCACGGGCGTCGGCACCCTGGTCGCCGAAGGCAAGGAAGTGCGCGACTTCGACGGCCGCAAATACGTGATGGAGACCGGCCTGGTCGCCGACCTGTCCATCGTCAAGGCCTGGAAGGCCGACGAGCGCGGCAACCTGGTGTTCCGCAAGACCGCCCGCAACTTCAACCCGATGATGGCCACGGCCGGCAAGGTCACCGTCGTCGAGGTGGAGGAGATCGTGCCGACCGGTTCGCTCGACCCCGACCAGATCCACACCCCGGGCGTCTACGTCGACCGCATCGTCAAGACCGTGTCCGAGAAGCGCATCGAACAGCGCACCGTCCGCCAGAGGGAGGCTTCGTAACATGCCCCGCACCCGCGAACAGCTGGCCGAGCGCGCCGCCCAGGAGCTGCAGGACGGCTTCTACGTGAACCTGGGCATCGGCATCCCGACCCTGGTGGCCAACTACATCCCGGCCGGCATGGAAGTGACCCTCCAGTCCGAGAACGGCATGCTCGGCATGGGCCCCTTCCCCTATGACGACGAGGTCGACCCCGACCTGATCAACGCCGGCAAGCAGACCATCACTGAAATCCCCGAGAGCAGCTATTTCTCGTCCTCGGACAGCTTCGCCATGATCCGCGGCGGCCACATCAACCTGTCCATCCTGGGCGCCATGGAAGTCGCCGAGAACGGCGACATCGCCAACTGGATGATCCCGGGCAAGCTGGTGAAGGGGATGGGCGGCGCCATGGACCTGGTCGCGGGCGTCAAGCGCGTCGTCGTCGTCATGGATCACGCCAACAAGCACGGCCAGTCCAAGGTCCTGAAGGCCTGCACCCTGCCGCTCACCGGAACCGGCGTGGTCAGCCGCATCATCACCGACCTGTGCGTCTTCGACGTCAAGCCGGACGGCCAGGGCCTGGAGCTGATCGAACTCGCCGACGGCGTCACCCTGGACGAGGTCGCCGCCAAGACCGAGGCTGCCTACACGGTGAAGCCGGGGCTCGCGGCCTAGCCCCCAGGGCGTCTTGTCATAGCCGGGACGATGAAGCGCGCACCTGTTCCTTCGTGATGCAAGCGGCGCCGTTGCGGGCGAACCCAAGTCGTAGTCATAGTTCCCTTCAGCCCGTCGGGAGAGCGGGCCGAGGTGGGAGGCCGACATGGCGGACGGAAGCGCCTATCGCTGGCTGGGAAGCGCGCCCGCGCCCGATCCCGCGCGGCTGGACGCCATCGACGCGATCTGGGACGAGGCCGGCGTCGACGCCTTCGCCGAACCCGCCCGCCTCGCCGCCCTCGAAGGCTGGATCCGCGC
>NZ_JBNFOJ010000407.1:0-2001 GCF_057364705.1 Brevundimonas sp. CURTG3B2_SDJG | reverse complement strand
GGGCGGGATTGGCCGCCGGGGGTTCACCGGCGCAGCCGGCTGTTTGCTGTTGCGCCAGGGCGGGCGAGGGCGGCCAGGGGCCAGGGACGGGCGATGGTTTGCGATGCGGGGCGTCGGTGCGCGACATGGAGGGGCGCTCCGGAAAGGTCGGCCCTGAGAATCGGCCCTCCGCGTCAACTGCTGGTTAACATCGGTCCATGCGGGCCGGAAAGGCTGCTCCATGTCCGTCCTGCACCCCGACATCCTGACCGCCGACGCGACCGGCGCGCGATCGGTGCGCGTCGTCGGGACGGACGCGGTCTTGGCGGATGGCGAGGCCGCGTGGGCGGCCGCCAACGATTTCACCGGCAAGGCGGGCCAGTTCCTCCTTCTGCCGGATGCGTCCGGCGAGGTCGCGGGGGCCCTGTTCGGGGCGGGCGACGCCGTCTTCGATCCGATGAGCGCGCGCGGGCTGGCCTCAAGGCTCCCCGACGGCCTGTGGCGGCTCGAGGGCGTCGAGGGCGAGGCCGCGACGCAGGCGGCTCTGGCCTTTGCGCTCGGGGCCTATCGCTTCGACCGATACAAGATCCGCTCCGCCAAGGCGGCGCGCCTGGCGGTCCCCGGGCGCCGACGTCGCCTCGCTGCTGGACATCGCGGCGGCCTGCGCCCTGGCCCGCGAGATGGTCGACACTCCGGCCGGCGACATGGGCCCGCTGCAGCTCGAGACCATCGCGCGCGAGATCGCCGAGAGCGGCGGAGCGGCCCTGACCGTCACGACCGGCGACGCCCTGCTGGAAGAGAACTATCCGGCCGTCCACGCCGTCGGCCGGGCCGCCGCGCCTCACCGGGCGCCCCGGGTGATCGAGATCGGCTGGAACCTGGGCCGGACGGAACTGCCGCTGGTCGCCCTGGTCGGCAAGGGGGTGGTCTTCGACACCGGCGGGCTGGACCTGAAGCCGGCGGCCGGCATGCGCAACATGAAGAAGGACATGGGCGGCGCGGCCCACGCCCTGGCGCTGGGCCGGCTGGTCATGCAGGCGAAGCTGCCCGTGCGCCTGGTGGTGCTGGTCGCCGCTGTCGAGAACGCCGTCTCGGGCGACGCCTTCCGGCCGGGGGACATCCTGTCCAGCCGAAAGGGCCTGACCATCGAGATCGGCAACACCGACGCCGAGGGGCGGCTCATCCTGGCCGACGTCCTGACCCGGGCGGGCGAGCATGCGCCCGACCTGACCCTGGACTTCGCCACCCTGACCGGGGCGGCGCGGATCGCCCTGGGGCCGGAACTGCCGCCGCTCTATACCGACGACGAAGCCCTGGCGGCCGACATGCTCGCGGCGGCCCGGCGGGTGGGGGACCCCCTTTGGCGTATGCCGCTGTGGGCGGGCTACCGATCGGCGCTGGACACCGAGATCGCCGACATCAAGAACGACTCGTCGCTGGGCCCAGGCCGGCTCGGTCTGCGCCGCCCTGTTCCTGCAGAGGTTCGCGCCCCAGACCGGCGTTTGGGCGCACATGGACATTTTCGCCTGGAATCCGCGCGCCCGTCCTGGCTGGCCCGAAGGCGGCGAGGCCCAGGCGTTGCGGGCCTCGTTCGAGATGTTGCGGAGCCGGTTCGCGGCGTGATCCCCAAACAAGCCACGCCCACTGAGAAATAATCGCAGGCGTTAACGGCCCTTTCGGCATCTGGGGCTAAGACGACGGCTCAACCGGACGAGTCTCGTTTGACCGCAACCGAAGCCATCCTGGATCCCCGCACCACCCTGGCCCGCCCCGACCTGGCGGAGCAGGGTCTGGAAGGGATCGTGCGCGCCCGGGCCTACCGCGCGGCGCGGCCGATGCGCTGCACCGCGACGGTGGCCGATATCCGAGACGCTTCCGAAGCCGTTATCGACCAGCTGATCTTCGGCGAGGCCTTCGACGTCCTGGAGTTCGAGCAGGACCGCGCCTGGGGGCCGCGCACGCCGCGACGGCGTGGTGGGCTGGGTCGCCCGGTCGTCCTTGGCCGAGGGGGCGCCGTTGGCC
>NZ_JBNFOJ010000406.1:0-2004 GCF_057364705.1 Brevundimonas sp. CURTG3B2_SDJG | reverse complement strand
TCGGTCGTCCGGCCGGCCGGCCGTGGCCTCCGGCGGGCCTTCGGCGCCTCCCGGAGAGGCTTCGGCCTGACCCTGACCGCCGCAGGCGGCCAAGGCGATCACGGCGACGCTCGCCAGCAGGGATCTCATCGTCGGTTTCCTTCATATCGGCCGGCGGCCACGGCTGAATAAATCATGTCCGCGCGCGGCGGTTTACGCTCTGAACCTGACGGACGCTTTGCGTGTCCCCTCAGGCCTCGCTATACCCCGCGCCGAACCTCTCCAGAACGCAGTGAAGGCAGGACTCCATGGCCAAGATCAAGGTCGCCAATCCCATCGTGGACATCGACGGCGACGAGATGACCCGCATCATCTGGCAGATGATCAAGGACAAGCTGGTCTTCCCGTACCTCGACCTCGAGCTCGACTACTACGACCTGGGGATGGAGAACCGCGACGCCACCGACGACCAGGTGACCATCGACGCGGCCAAGGCGATCCAGAAGCACGGCGTGGGCGTCAAATGCGCCACCATCACCCCGGACGAAGCCCGGGTGAAGGAGTTCGGCCTGAAGAAGATGTGGAAGTCGCCGAACGGCACCATCCGCAACATCCTGGGCGGCGTCGTCTTCCGCGAGCCGATCATCTGCTCGAACGTGCCGCGCCTGGTGCCGGGCTGGACCCAGCCGATCGTCGTCGGCCGCCACGCCTTCGGCGACCAGTACAAGGCCACCGACTTCAAGGTCCCCGGCCCCGGCAAGCTGACGATCAAGTTCCAGGGCGAGGACGGCCAGGTCATCGAGCATGAGGTGTTCGACTTCCCGTCGGCCGGCGTGGCCATGGGCATGTACAACCTCGATGACTCGATCACGGAGTTCGCCCGCGCCAGCTTCGCCTTCGGCCTGCAGCGCAACTACCCGGTCTATCTGTCGACCAAGAACACCATCCTGAAAGCCTATGACGGTCGCTTCAAGGACATCTTCCAGGACGTCTTCGACCGCGAGTTCAAGGCCGAGTTCGACGCCAAGGGCCTGACCTACGAGCACCGCCTGATCGACGACATGGTGGCCGCGGCCATCAAGTGGTCGGGCGGCTTCGTCTGGGCGTGCAAGAACTACGACGGCGACGTCCAGTCCGATGTCGTCGCCCAGGGCTTCGGTTCGCTGGGCCTGATGACTTCGGTGCTGATGACGCCGGACGGCAAGATCCTGGAGTCGGAAGCCGCCCACGGCACCGTCACCCGCCACTACCGCCAGCATCAGAAGGGCGAGGCCACCTCGACCAACTCGATCGCCTCGATCTTCGCCTGGACGCGGGGCTTCGCGCACCGCGCCAAGCTGGACGGCAACGACGAGCTGGCCAAGTTCGCCGCGACGATGGAGCGGGTGGTCGTCGAGACGGTGGAAGCCGGCTTCATGACCAAGGACCTGGCGCTGCTGGTCGGCGATCAGCAGGGCTGGCTGACCACCGAGGGCTTCCTGGACAAGGTCGCCGAGAACCTGAACGCGGCGATGGCTTCCTAGGACGCTACCGCTCGCGACGCGTCCCGGCTTTCGCCGGGATGACAAGGCTGCTGCTGAGCGGCGCCCCGCAAGGCGCCAGGCCGCCCCCGGGTCCGACCTTTGGTCGGCCCGAGGACAGGCTCTGGGTCGGGAGGTCCCGAAGGGCCGACGACCGCGGCCCGCAAGAATGGCCCGTCCGACTCGCGTCGGGCGGGCCTTTGCTTTGACAGCCTGTCGGTCTGTGCATTGATGGCGGGCAAACGGAGGACGGGCGTGAAGATCGTCGGAAACTTGATCCTGCTGGCGATCATCGTCGGGATCGTGAGCTTTTTCGCTGCGCCCGGCGTGGCCTTCTTCGCCATCCGGTCGGCGGCCGACGCCAATGACGCGGCGGCGCTGGAGCGGCTGATCGACTACACGGCCGTCCGGCAGTCGCTGCGTCCGCAGCTGACCGGCAATCCGGCGGCCGTGGCGCCCGCGCCGTCGTTCCTGGAGGACCGATCGGGCGTGCGGCGGCAGTCGA
>NZ_JBNFOJ010000405.1:0-2008 GCF_057364705.1 Brevundimonas sp. CURTG3B2_SDJG | reverse complement strand
CCGAGCAGGCCGCCCATGTGGGGATGGCGTACAAGACTGTCGTGATGGTGGAGGACGCCTCATGCCCGCGGTAGTTCGCGGCGGTCGGCGACAGAGTTCGAACCCGTCAGCAAAAACGCGGCGCGGCTCCGGGGTCCAAGGGGCGCGGCCGCGCGCCGCGCAACGCGCCGGCGACGCCGGGCAAGATGGCCGCCTTGGGGCGGCTGGACCTGTCCCCCCGCGCCGTCGTCATCTCCATCGCAGCCGGAGTCGTGCTGCTGGGCGCGTCCTGGCGACGGCGCCCGCGCCGAACGCATCGGCGCCTCGATCAGCCGTGGCCTCGACGGGCTGACGGCGGGCCTGGGCCTGAAACTGGAGAAGGTGTTCATCGAGGGCGAGAGCGTCGAGGCCAACGCCGCGATCCGTCGGGCGATCCAGGCCTACGCCGAGCAGCCGATGACCTCGATCGACCTGGACGCCGTGCGCCAGCGGGTGGAGGGCGTGGGCTGGGTCAAGTCGGCGCGGGTGGTGCGCCTGCTGCCGAACACCCTGATCGTGCATGTGACCGAACATGACCGGCTGGCGGTCTGGCAGACGGGCGGACGGGCCTGGGTCATCGACGGACAGGGCCAGGTCATCCCGGGCGCCGACGCCGGCCGCTATCCCAATCTTCCGCTGGTCGTGGGCAAGGGGGCCGAGCAGGCCGCCGCCGAGGTGCTGCCGCTGATCGGCCAGCGTCCCCGGCTGATGAGCCGGCTGGAGGCCCTGGTGCGGGTGGACGAGCGCCGTTGGGACCTGCGCCTGAAGGACGGCAGCCTGATCCAGCTGCCCGCCACCGACCAGGAGGCGGCGCTGATCCAGCTGGACGCCCTGGACCAGCGCGAGCGGCTGCTGGAGCTGGGCTTCGCCCGCATCGATCTGAGAACGCCCGAGGAGGTCGCCGTCCGGCCCTCGTCGGGCGAAGCATGAGTGTGAAGGGGCGCGGGATGGCCGGACGGGCTGTGGATAAATCTGTGGACGGCAAGGGCGGGACCGGGCGCGCGCCGATCGTGGCCGCGCTGGATCTAGGACAGTCCAAGGTCGGCTGCTTCATCATGAAGCCGGAAGGCGTGCGCCACGCGGACCGGACGATCCGCGTCGCCGGCGCCGGGCACGTGCAGTCCCGCGGCGTGCGCGGCGGCGGCATCGTCAATATGGACGAGGCCGCCCAGGCCATCGGCCATGCGGTCGAGCGTGCCGAACGCGCCGCCGGAACGGCGGTCTCCGGCGTCGTGGTCACCACCGCCATCGGACAGATGGCCAGCCATCGCGTCCAGGCGCGGGTTTCGCTGGGCCAGAATCCCGTGGGCGACGCCGACCTGGCGCGCGGCATCGGCATGGCCCTGGCCCAGATCCGCCTGCCTAACCGGCGGCCGATCCACGTCCTGCCCATCGCCTGGTCGGTGGACGGCGCCCGCGGCGTCCACGATCCGCGCGCCATGCGCGGCCACTCGCTGGGGCTGGACCTGCTGGTGGTGTCCATGGCGGAGGGGGCGTTCAACGCCCTGAGCCACTGCCTGGAACTGGCGCACCTGGACCTGCAGGGCGTCGTGGCGGCGCCGGTAGCGTCGTCGCTGGCCGCCCTGGAAGACGACGAGATGGACCTGGGGTGCGTCTGCATCGACCTGGGCGGCGGCGCGACCTCGGCCGCGGTCTGGGGCGGACGCTCCCTGCTGCACATCGAATCGCTGAACGTCGGCGGCGACCACGTCACCGCCGACATCGCGCGCGGCCTGTCGACGTCGCGGGGCGGGCGCGAACGGCGTCAAGACCCTGCACGGCTCGGCGATGGCCAGCGCGAACGAGGACCGCGAGATGCTGGAGGCCCCACCCCGCGGCGAGGACCCGTCGGCCGGTCCCGTGGTGGTGCCGCGCGCCATGCTGAAGACCGTCATCGCGCCGCGCGTCGAGGAGACGCTGGAGCTGCTGCGCGACCGCCTGCGCAACGCGGGCGTCGGCCTGGAGCCGGGGGCGGGCCTGGTCCTGACCG
>NZ_JBNFOJ010000404.1:0-2024 GCF_057364705.1 Brevundimonas sp. CURTG3B2_SDJG | reverse complement strand
CGGCGCCGCGGGCCAAGGTGGCTGACGCCCGGCTGGAAACGCAGTCGCCGGACGGCATCCGATGGGCGCGCCGGTCGGGATGGCGGTCGCGCGCGACGGTTCGATCTGGGTGGCGGACGACCGCAACGCGGCCATCCTCAGGATCGCGCGGCCCTAGGTCCGGATCAGCCCCGGTCGCGGGCGTCCCGCTTGCCCAGCACGCGCAGGCGCAGCGCGTTCAGCTTGATGAAGCCGGCGGCGTCGCGGTGGTCGTAGGCCACGGCGCCTTCCTCGAAGGTCACCAGCTCCTGATCGTAGAGGCTCTCGGGGCTTTCGCGGCCGATGATCGAGACGTTGCCCTTATAGAGCTTGACCCGGACCGTCCCCGTGACCTTGGCCTGGGAGTGGTCGATGGCCGCCTGCAGCATCTCGCGCTCGGGCGAGAACCAGAAGCCGTTGTAGATGAGGTGGGCGTATTTGACCGCCAGCTCGTCCTTCAGGTGCATGGCGCCGCGGTCCAGGGTGATGGACTCGATGCCGCGGTGGGCGGCCAGCAGGATGGTCCCGCCCGGGGTCTCGTAGACGCCGCGCGACTTCATGCCGACGAAGCGGTTCTCGACCAGGTCCAGGCGGCCGACGCCGTTGTCGTGGCCCAACTCGTTCAGCTTGGTCAGGATCGTCGCCGGCGACATGGCCACGCCGTCGATGGAGACCGCGTCGCCCTTCTCGAAGCCCAGAGTGAAGACGGTCGGCGTATCGGGAGCGTCCTCCGGCGAGATGGTGCGCTGGTGGACGAACTCGGGGGCCTCGACCGCCGGATCCTCCAGAACCTTGCCCTCGGACGAGGAGTGCAGAAGGTTGGCGTCGACCGAGAAGGGGGCCTCGCCGCGCTTGTCCTTGGCGATCGGGATCTGGTGCTTCTCGGCGAAGTCCAGCAGGGCCTCGCGGCTGCGGAACTCCCACTCGCGCCAAGGTGCGATGACGTGGATGTCGGGCTCCAGGGCGTAGTAGCCCAGTTCGAAGCGGACCTGGTCGTTGCCCTTGCCCGTCGCGCCGTGACAGACGGCGTCGGCGCCGACCTGGCGGGCGATCTCGATCTGGCGCTTGGCGATCAGCGGCCGGGCGATGGAGGTGCCGAGCAGATACTGGCCCTCGTAGACGGTGTTGGCGCGGAACATCGGGAAGACGAAGTCGCGCACGAACTCCTCGCGCAGGTCGTCGATGAAGATGTTCTCGGGCTTGATGCCCATCTTCAGCGCCTTCTCGCGCGCCGGCCCCAGCTCCTCGCCCTGGCCCAGGTCGGCGGTGAAGGTCACGACCTCGGCGCCGTATTCGGTCTGCAGCCACTTCAGGATGATCGAGGTGTCCAGGCCGCCCGAATAGGCGAGCACGACCTTCTTGACGGGCTTGGCTTCGGAGGCCTTGGGGGCTTGGGTCATCGACGGATCCTTCGGCGAACGCGGGGAGGCGTTTCTGGCGGCGCTTAAAGGGCCAGACGCCCCGCGATGCAAGGGCGGGATTGCGGCGCGGCCGGCGGCGGCCGTCGATGGGATTTCCCGGCCCGGGCGAACGCACCGGGGGCGGCGGCGAATTATCTGTGGATTTCCGCACCGGCCGCGGCCGGCCTTTCCGGTCTTCGACCTCACAAGATGTGGAAATATAGCCTCTTTCTCGAAGATCGGCGCTTGTCGGGTAAGATTCGCGTAACGTCCTGGAAGGAGCGCCTTAAGCTTTCGCGGCCAAGGTCCGCCGGTGATCCCGAACCGCGCCCCGTCTCCGGTCGACAAACTCGCCGTGGCCGTCGTCCACGAGCCCGAGCGCGCCGTGCCGGCCTACGCCGGCGCCCGGGACGAAACCCTCCGCTTCCTGCTGCAGACCGCCGCCGACGCCGGGGTGACCTTCGTGGCCACCCATCCCGAGGGCGACGGGGAGCGGCTGCTGGGCCAGCGGCTCGTCCTCCCTCGCCCTTCCAGGTGTCGGTGCGGACCGTCTCGATCTCGGACGGGGTCGACCGGGTCGAGGCCCGCGCCCGCCGGTCGCTGGAG
>NZ_JBNFOJ010000403.1:0-2097 GCF_057364705.1 Brevundimonas sp. CURTG3B2_SDJG | reverse complement strand
GGATCTCCTGGGCCGCGGCGGCCCCGGCCCAGCCCAGGACGCCCAAGGCGGCGATCGCGGTCAGCGTCGATGTCATCCTTCCCTCCCCTTCCGGATCGTTCAGCCGGCCGCTTCGGCCGGCGGCTGCACGTCGCACACGTCGAAGCGCGCGCGCGCTCGGCCCGGACCCGCTCCACCAAGGCCGTGAAGGCCGGATTGGCCGAGGTCATCACCCGCACGGCGGGCCGTTCTCCCTCGGGCAGGGCCGCGGCGGTGCGCACGCGCGTCATGACGTCGGGATTCTCCACCGCCCCGTTGCGCGCTTCGGGGCCGGCGTTCAGCGCCTTGACCACGTCCAGGCCGACGACCACCCGGCCGAAGGCGGCGTAGGCGCCGTTCAGCGAGGCGCGCGGGCCGGTCATCAGGAAGAACTGGCTGTTGGCGCTGTTCGGATCCTGGTTGCGGGCCATGCCGGCCACCCCGGGGCAGAACTGGGGCGTCGCGCCGGTCTTGAAATCGGCGGTCACCATCATCTGGGCGTCCGGCTGGGTCTCGACCGGCACCGAGCCGACCAGGCCGTACTGGGTGGGCGAACCCGGAACCAGCGGCGTGAAGCCGTCCGCGCGACCGCGGCGGAAGGCGAACTCCCCCGGGATGTCCGGCAGGTCGCTGCCGCCCGCGCCGGTGCCCAGCGGGTCGCCGGTCTGGGCCATGAAGTCGGTGATCACCCGATGGAACTTCAGCCCGTCGTAGAAGCCGCGGTCCGCCAGGGTGCGCACCGCTCCACCGCCAGGGGCGCGACGCGGGGATCCAGCTCCACCAGGATGCGGCCCTTGGCGGTGTCGATCACCAGCAGGTTCTCGGGGGCGACGGCGCGCCACTCCGCCGCCGTCTGGGCCCGGACAGGAGCCGGCGCGGCCGACGCCGCCACAAGCGGCGCGCGGCCGCCACGATCGTCAAACTCAGGCGCATGCTATCCCTTGACCTTGCTCATCACCACGGCCGCCACGGCCGGGCTGACGAAACTGCCGATGTCCCCGTCCAGGCGGGCGATCTCCTTGACCAGGCGGCTGGCGATGGCCTGGTGCCGCGGGTCGGCCATCAGGAAGACCGTCTCGATGTCGGCATTGAGGCGCTGGTTCATCGCCGTCATCTGGAACTCGTATTCGAAGTCGGACACCGCCCGCAGCCCCCGCACGATGATGCTGGCGTCCAGCTCCTCGGCGAAATGCATCAGCAGGCTGGAGAAGGCGCGCACCTCGACCTTGTCGCCGAACCGCGCGACCTCGGCGCGGACCATCTCGACGCGCTGGTCGGTCGAGAACAGCGGTCCCTTGTCGTCGTTGCGGGCGACACCGATGACCAGCCGGTCGACCAGCTTGACCGCCCGGCCGATGATGTCCATGTGCCCGTTGGTGATGGGATCGAAGGTGCCCGGATACAGGCCGATGCGCATCGATGTCCTCCCCCTGTTTGGGCCGGTTTAGCAGGCGGCGCGGGGGCGGCCTAGATCGGCTGGAGCTGGTTTCGTGGACCAGGCCGCCTCGAGCCGGTCGATCGTCCCGGGGATCGACCTCCAGCGCGCGGCGGTCGATGCTGGCCACCGCGCAGGCCGGGGTCGCGCTGTTGCAGATGAAGGCCTGGCGGAAGCCCTCCATCGCCGCCCGGTCGACAGGCCGCGTCTCGCCGGCCATGCCCACGGCCTCCAGCCCGCGCGCGATCAGCGCCTGGCTCACGCCGTCCAGCATGGGCGCCGCCGGCCAGACGACGCGGTCGTCCTCCAGAAAGCCGATGTTCCAGATGCTGCCTTCCGACACCAGGCCGTCGGCGCCGACGAACAGGGCGTCGTCGAAGCCAGCCTGCGCCGCCCTGCGCCGCGCCGCCGTCAGCCCGAAGGTGCCGGCGTGCTTCAGATGCGGGGCCTCTCGCGCATAGGCCTGGGTCTGCAGATGTAACGGGACCGACAGCGGCGGCGCGGGATCCGAGACCACGGTCAGCACGTTGGGCTCCCCCTGCGCGTCCGGCCGCCGCAGCGTCACCGTCGGCAGGAACAGCTGGACCCTCAGGCTGCAGCGGCCCGGCCGCCCGGCCAGGGCGGCGCGCATCCGGTCGCGCAGC
>NZ_JBNFOJ010000402.1:0-2098 GCF_057364705.1 Brevundimonas sp. CURTG3B2_SDJG | reverse complement strand
CGGGCGGGCGAGGCGACGCCGGGGAAGGCGAGGGCCAGCTTCTGATCCAGGGGCGCCTCGGGCCAGGGATCGGCGTCGGACAGCGCGGCGGCGGCCATGACCGAAAGGGTGCGCGGCGAAACGCCGTGGCCCTCGGCCAGCTGGGTCCACTCGGCCGAGGGAATGCCCGACGCGGCGTCCAGGCAGGCGGCCTGGAAGGACGCCCAGTCGCCGAAATGGCGGGCCAGGAGGATGGAGGTCTGCTCGCCGATCTCGCGGATGCCCAGGGCGAAGATCAGCCGGTCCAGGGCGATGGTCCGACGCGCGTCGATGCCGGCGACGAGATTCTTCACGCTGGTCTCGCCGTAGCCATCCTCGGCGCGAAGCCCGGCCAGGCGGTCCTCGTCGCGGGCCAGGCGGAAGATGTCGGCGGGCTCCTTCAGCCAGCCGCGCTCATGGAAGGCGATCAGCTGCTTCTCGCCCAGGCCCTCGATGTCGAAGGCGCGCCGGCCGACGAAATGCTTGAGGCGTTCGACCAGCTGGGCGTCGCAGATCAGACCGCCGGTGCAGCGGCGACGGACCTCGTCGCCCTCGCGCACGGCCTCGGAGCCGCAGACGGGGCAGTGCGTGGGGAAGACATAAGGGATCGCGTCGGCGGGGCGCTTATCGGCGACGACGCCCAGGATCTGCGGGATCACATCGCCAGCGCGCTGCAGGACGACGGTGTCGCCGATGCGAACGTCCTTGCGGGCGATCTCGTCCTCGTTGTGCAAGGTGGCGTTGCGAACCACGACGCCGCCGACCGTGACCGGATGCAGGCGGGCGACGGGGGTGAGCGAGCCGGTGCGGCCGACCTGGATGTCGATGCCTTCCAGCACCGTCTGGGCCTGCTGGGCCGGGAATTTGTGCGCGACGGCCCAGCGCGGGGTGCGGGAGACGAAGCCCAGGCGCGACTGCCAGTCCAGGCGATCGACCTTGTAGACGACGCCGTCGATGTCGTAGCCGAGCGTCGCGCGATCCGCTTGGAGCCCGTCGTAGAGCGCGATGAGACCCGAGGCGTCCTCGACCCGCCGGGAACGCGGGTTGACCTTGAACCCCCAGGCCTTGAGGGCGTCCAGCGCGTGAGCCTGGGTGTCGGCGAAGGAGGCGGAGGTTTCGCCCCAGGCATAGGCGAAGAAGCGCAAGGGCCTCGTCGCGGTGATCGCCGGATCCTTCTGGCGCAGCGAGCCGGCGGCGAAGTTGCGCGGGTTGGCGTAGGTGCGCGACCCCTCCGCCTCGGCGGCGGCGTTGAAGGCGTCGAATTCGGCGTTGGGGGCGTAGACCTCGCCGCGCACCTCGATGACGTCGGGCCAGCCCGAACCGGCGAGGGTCTGGGGAATGTCGGCGATGGTGCGTAGGTTGGCGGTGACGTCCTCGCCGGTCTTGCCGTCGCCGCGCGTGGCGCCGCGAACCAGGACGCCCTTCTCGTAGCGCAGGCTGGCCGACAGGCCGTCGATCTTGGGTTCGGCGACAAAGGCGACGTGCTCGTCGGGCGCCAGCTTCAGGAAGCGACGGATGCGGGCCTCGAAGTCGGTCACCTCTTCCGGGGCGAAGGCGTTGTCCAGCGACAGCATGGGCACGCCATGCCGGACCTCGGCGAACTGGCTGGACCCAGCTGCACCGACCACCTGGGACGGCGAGGTCGGAGAGGTAAGGTCGGGAAAGGCGTCCTCGATCTCCAGCGCGCGCCGCTTGAGGGCGTCATACTCGGCGTCCGAGATCTCGGGCGCGTCCTGCCGGTGATACAGGGCGTCATGGCGGGCCAGCTCGGCGGTCAGGCGGTCCAGCTCGGCGCGGGCGTCGCTTTCGCTCAACTGATCGACAGGCAGGTCAGACATCGAAGACTCCGGAATCGCCATGCCGTTCTAGCATTCCGGCCGGCGGCGGGAACGACAGCTTCTGGCGGGCCATGACAGGAAGTTAATCTGACGCGCCGCCCGCCCAAGGCTAGCTTCGCGGCCGATCCCAGGAGAATCCATGGCCCGCCTCAATCGTCTCGTCCTGTCGTCCGCCGCGTCGGCGCTGATCCTGGCCGCCTGCGCCCACCACCGCCGGCCGCCGCCGGCCGCGCCGGCGGCCG
>NZ_JBNFOJ010000401.1:0-2115 GCF_057364705.1 Brevundimonas sp. CURTG3B2_SDJG | reverse complement strand
CCGGGGGGCACCACGCGGGCGGGGTTGGACGCCATGGAGGCCGGCGCGACCTTGAACGCGCGGCGCGAGCCGCGGTCCAGGCCGCCGCCGAAAAGGCGCGGTCTCTCTAGCGGGTCGCGTAGCGGCCCTGGGTCAGGTTCCGGGCCAGGCGGCTGTAGGCCCGGTCGGCGTCATGCCAGGTGCTGAATCCGCGCACGTCGGCGATGCTGTTGGTGAACCAGTCGTAGCGGACCGGTTGGACCGAGCCGTCGGCCATGGTGATCCGCCCTTCGAACGCCGCCCCGCCGATGGAGACGCTGCGGATGAAGTCCAGGCCTGGACGCTGGGCGATCTGCTCCATCGTCGGACGATTGGGCTTGAGATCGGTCAGGACCAGGTCGATGCGGGCGCCATTGAGGTCCGCGTCGTCGGCCACCGCGCGAAGAACGACGTCGGCCAGGCGATCCACCTGTTGGTCGACCTCGCGCATGCCCAGTTCGTGCGCCTTGCGCTCGAGATCCGGGCTCAGGGTGATGTTGATCGAAGTCGGTTCGGCCGCGGCGGCGCCGGCCACGGCGAGGGTGGCTGCGAGCGGGGCGAAGAAGGCCAGTTTGCGCATAGAAATCCTCCATGACCCCCCGGTCATGCCCCGTATGATGGGGCTTACGGCCCCGCTTCGCCAGAGGGTGCGGCGAAATGTGATCAGCCTGGCAGCCGGATCAGGGCGCGCAGACCGCCCAGATCGCTTCTTTCCAGGGTGATGTCTCCGCCGTGGCCCCGAGCCACGTCGCGGGCGATGGCCAGACCCAGGCCGACCCCCTTGCGGTTCTGGTTGCGCGAATCGTCCAGTCTGGAAAAGGGCCGGAAGGCTTCCTCGTGCATGTCCTCGGGAATGCCGGGGCCATCGTCTTCGACCGCGACCTCCAGCCCGCCCGAGGGCAGGGGGCGGGCGCTGAGGCGGACACGATCGCCGTGCGAGGCCGCGTTGCCGGTCAGGTTGCCCAAGGCGCGCTTGAAAGCCAGGGGACGAAGCGTGGCGTTCAGATCGTCCGGCGCTAGGATCTCGACCTCGGCTCCGGCCCGGCGCGCGTCCTCGCCGGCCGCCGCCAGCAGGGCGGGGATGGAGATTTCCTGTGCCGCCTCGCCGGCCTCGCCGCGGGCGAAGGCGAGGTATTCGTCGATCATGTGCTCCATCTCGTCCAGGTCGCCGCGCATCGCGTCCGCGCGTTTGAACGGGGGGGCCAGGGCCAGTTCCAGGCGCAGGCGGGTCAGGGGCGTGCGCAGGTCGTGGCTGACCGAGGCCAGGAGCGCGGTGCGCTGGTCGATGTGACGCTGGATCCGGTCGCGCATGTTCAGGAAGGCCTGGGCCGCAGCGCGCACTTCCTTGGCCCCGTGCGGCTTGAACCGCTCCTGGCTTTCGCCCCGTCCGAAGGCCTCGGCCGCCTCGGCCAGACGCTCAATGGCGCGCACCTGGTTGCGGATGAACAGGATGGCGACGCCCATCAGCAGGATGGTGGCGACCAGCAGCCACAGCACGAAGATGTGGGCCTGGGTGGCGACCGCCCGCTCGCGCGGCGCGATGATGCGCAGCACGCCCTGGGGCTGTTGCACCCGGACGTCGACGTGGGCGGGGTAGCGGGTAGTGTCGAACCAGAAGGGTTGGTCCAGCCTGGCGGCCAGGGCGCGTTCCAGGGTGCGATCGACCACGCCCAGGGCTCCGCGGCGGGTCTCGCTGGGCAGGGTCTCGCCCTCCCGCAGCTGCACGGACAGGGACATCGACCGCTGGGCCCGGTCGGTGATCACCGCCATGTTTCGGGGCGAGGGATCGTCGGCGTAGCTTTCGACCGCCCAGGCGATGTCCCCGGCCAGGCCGTCGGACAGGCGCGCGGTCACGGTCTGCCAGTGGGCGTCGAAGAAGGCCCAGGTCACCGCCACTTGCATGACCAGCACCGGCAGCACGATGATCAGCAGGGATCGGCCCCACAGCGAGGTCGGCAGGCGCCGCCTCAGGAACCGCGGCCAGAGGCTGGCGGGGAGGAGTCTCACACCCGTTCCTCCCCCTTGGGGAGGGGACCATCCGAAGGATGGTGGAGGGGTTGCGAAAGCGTGCGCGGGCCGGCGCTCACGCTCGCGTCC
>NZ_JBNFOJ010000400.1:0-2126 GCF_057364705.1 Brevundimonas sp. CURTG3B2_SDJG | reverse complement strand
GGGGCGCCGGGCGGCGCGGGTCGCCCAGGACCGTGATGAACAAGGCGGCCGCCCCGACCAGCAGGACGCCCGCCGCGGCCACGGCCACCGGCGGCTTCCTCAACGTTCGGCCAAGAGCGGACAGGCGATCGCTAAAGGCCGTCTTCACCGGCGGCGCTCCGGCGGTGGCGGCGAGAACGGACTGGCGTTTTGCGAACATGGACAGGGCGGCGGCTCGGGATCGGTGCCCGCGAGGGCGGACTCCTTCGACGCTCACCCTGACGGGGGTCGGTTAAGAAAGCCTAACGGCGCGTTAGGCACGTTGCGGCCCCGCTGGCCGGGCCCGTCAGTTCGCCGGATCCTCGGCTGGCGTGTTCGCCGCCATCGCCGTGCCGGCGGGCGTGACGACGATCCCCTCGGGCGCCGCCGCCAGCTGGGTCAGGTTGCCGCCGGCGCGCAGCACGTCGAAGGCGCGCTCCAGCTGGTAGTCCTTGTCCTTGTCGTAGTTTTCGCCCGGCGCTTCGTGCGGGGTGTGGGCGCCCTTGCGCTCGGCCCCGATCGAGGCGTCCAGCGCCGTCGCATAGGCGGCCTCGGAATAGATGAAGCTGGAGCGCGAGACGATGCGCGCCTCGGCCTCGCTGCGGGCCACCTCCAGGTCCGGCTCGATGCCGATCTTCTGGATCGAGGCCCCGGACGGGGTGAAATAGCGGGCCGTGGTGATCGACAGGGCGCCGTCGGCGCCATTGCGAAGCGGGATGACGGTCTGGACCGAGCCCTTGCCGAAGCTGGTCAGGCCGACGACCGTTGCGCGCTCATGGTCCTTCAGGGCGCCGGCGACGATTTCCGACGCGGACGCCGAGCCGTAGTTGATCAGCACCACCAGGGGCTTTCCGCCGGCAAGGTCGCCCGGCCGGCGGCGTATCGCACGATCTGGTCGGGCTTGCGGCCTCGCTGGCTGACGATCTCGCCCCGCTCCAGGAAGGCGTCCGACACCGCGATGGCCGCGTCCAGCAGGCCGCCGCCGTTGTTGCGGAGGTCCAGCACATAGCCCTTCAGCGAGGGGTTCTCGCGCTGCAGGCGGGCGATGGTTTCATTCAATTCTCGGCCGGTGTTCTCGTTGAAGGTCGAGATGCGCAGGTAGCCGAAGTCGCCCTCGACGCGACCGGTGACGGATTCGATCTTGATGACCTCGCGGGTCAGGCTGACTTCGCGCGGCTCCTCGCCGTCGCGCAGGAAGGTGACCTTGACGGTGGTGCCGACGGCGCCGCGCAGCTTCTCGGACACCTGGCTGACGGTCAGGCCCGAGGCGTTCTGGCCTTCGATCGACGAGATCACGTCTCCGGCCTGGACGCCGGCGCGGGCCGCCGGGCCGCCGTCCATCGGCGAGATGATCTTCACCAGCCCCCCTTCGGACGTGATGGTCAGCCCCACGCCCGAATACTGGCCCTCGGTCCGTTCGCGCAGTTCGCCGTAGCCGTCGGGCGGCAGGTAGTTGGAGTGGGGGTCCAGCGCGCCCATCATCCCCTGCAGCGCAGCCTCGATCAGCTTCTTGTCGTCGACCGGCACCACATAGGCCTGCTCGACGATGCCCAGGACGTCGCCGAACAGGCCGATCATCCGGAACGCCTCGTTGCGAGGCGTCTGTCCGGCGGCGGTCGCGGCGCCCAGACCGACCACGGTGGCGGCGGCGGCGCCGATCATCAGCAACTTACGCATTCGTCTTCTTCTCAGCAGGCGGGGACGGCGGCTCGGGATCAGTTACGGGGCGCGCGGCGTCCAAATCGTGGCCGAGCGGCGGTTCCTGGATAAAATCAGCGTCATCGAAGGTTGGAAAGCGGATTCGCGGAGGAAGCGCACGACGCTCGCCGTTCCTATCGCAGCCATGGAGACGGATCGATCGGCCGTTCGTCGCGGCGCAGTTCGAAATAGACCTCGCCGCCCTCGCCGGTCCGGCCCAGCGGCTGGCCTTCGGCGACGCGCGCGCCGATCTCGACGTCTGTCCGGTCCAGTCCTGCGATCACGGCGCGCCAACCCGGGCCGAGGTCCAGGATCACCACCTCGCCCCATCCGGGCAGAGGGCCGGCGTGAGCGACGCGGCCTGGAGCGGGGGACCGGGGCCTCCACCTCGTCCGCCCGCCAGCGCCAGC
>NZ_JBNFOJ010000399.1:0-2138 GCF_057364705.1 Brevundimonas sp. CURTG3B2_SDJG | reverse complement strand
TCTCGGTCGCGGCGAGCCGCTGTTCGCCGACATCGTCGCCCGCTCGGGCGCCCTGCGCGGCGAGGTCCAGGGCTGGCTGACCTCGGGCGCGGCGGATCAGGCCGGCTTCTTCGCCGGCGACGCCTTCACCGGCTTCAAGGCGCGGGCCGTCGAACTGGCCGCCCTGGACATGCAGGGCCACCTGATCCTCAAGGACCGCGGCACGGACGGCGACCTGAAATGCATCCTGCGCGGCATCTCGGAAGACATGCCGAAAAAGGTCGAGGCGGTCGAAGCCGCGGGCACCCCGGCCGAACGCCGCGTCGCCCTGGACGAACTGGCCTATCTGCTGAACGACAACGTCGAAGTCATCACCGCCCCGCCGCAACCGCCGGTGTAAGGGCGTATGATTGTCGTCATCCCGGGGCGCGCAGCGACCCCCGGGATGACGAGAGGGGATTACGTCCCCACCGTCTCCGGATACTTCACCGCGCACCCGTACGGCGTCGCGAACGCCGTCTGGACCGGCCGTCTTCACCGATCGCTTAGATTCGCAGGATCATCCACGGTGGTGAGGACTTTGCCGAAAAGCGTACAGAGCGCGAATTGTTCGTTCTGGACAGATATGAGGTCGCCTAGGAGACGTTGATTTGCGTCGGGGAGCCCATCACAGAAGATGCAATCTCATCGGCAACTGGCTGAAGAGCCGGAACTCCGCCTTGGGTCACGAGCAGTGATTTCGTCGGATCGATTACAACGGAGAGGGCGTCAGGCACAGCGTCCAGGGCGCCGTCAAGCGAGCCATCCGAGCCCGGTACAATCCAGGCGCCGTCCCACGCCTTCATCCCCCCCAATGGGGTAACGGCGGCATTCACGGCAGCAGCGCTGGCGGGCGGGGCGACAACGAGAACGGACACAGGAAACTCCCTGGAGGTTGTCTCTGGACGTAACTCTCCGTTGAAAAACAATCAAAGGAAATCAATCGATCGCCCGAAGGCGGTGCGCATACCGGCAGGCCGGCGAACCCAGCGCGGCGGCGAGTGGCTGACTAGGCGCTGAACCGAAACGGGCGGCCCGGTCGAACCGGTACCGCCCTTCGGTCAGACGATGAAGAGAGCGACGAGCGCGACAATCCTGGAAAGGATGGAAGCGACGTCGATCTTCACGTCGATCGTTACCGAGGTCTTCGACCGCATGGTCAGATTCCCTCGGGTCGTCGGCGCCTTCGACCCGGGTGGGTGAAAGGTCTGGCCACCTCGGGGTGTTTGACCGCTCCCCGTCGGATTTCGGTTCGGCTGCCTCGGGCGTTCTAGAATGGCCTCTGGCGCGTGTCAGACCCGACACGTGAGACAGCAGGGCCTCCGGCCCTCAGACTCCGCTTGGCCCTCCGGGCTGCATCGTCCTTCGCCCAGCGCGCGGCACGCTCTTGTCGTCACCGGGTGCCCGCCATGTCTGAAGTGACGGATCGGCTCGGAACGTTGGAACTGTGCCATAATCGTTAACGGGAGTCGAGAAACCCGACATGGCCCGGCTACACCAGACTCCCGCCTAGCTTAGGTGCGGCTCCTCCCAGGTAGCGTGGAGTGTGGGACTGAATATCAACAGGGGTGGGTCGAGATCCGGACTGCTGTTCGCCTCCGACTAGGCAGCGGGTTTTCGCCCTCGCTCCGCTCCGGCGCCGCTGGGTCCCGGCCTTCGCCGGGATGACGAAAAGCAGGGATCAAGCCCCCACCGTCTCCGGATACCTCACCGCGCAGCCATACGGCGTCGCAAACGCCGTTTAACAGCAGCCGCCCCGCCTTCAGTCGGCGGCGGCCTCGTCCAGGGCCTGGACGACCAGCCCTCCGGTCAGCAGTTGCGGCAGGATCCGGGGCGCGTCCGACCCCGGGGCGTAGAGCAGGTACAGGGGAACGCCCGAGCGGCCGTGGCGCTGCAGCTCGGCGGTGATGGCGTCGTCCCGCCGCGTCCAGTCGCCGACCAGGTAGACGGCGTTGGTGCGCTCGATCGCGCCCTTCACCTCGGCCGAGGACAGGGCGGCGCGCTCGTTGATCTTGCAGGTGACGCACCAGTCGGCGGTGAAGTTGACCAGCACCGGCCGGCCTTCGGCGCGGGCGGCCTGGACGGCCGCCGCGGACCAGGCCGCGCCTTGCAGGGCCTCG
>NZ_JBNFOJ010000398.1:0-2142 GCF_057364705.1 Brevundimonas sp. CURTG3B2_SDJG | reverse complement strand
CGGGGTCGTCGTGCGCGGCGGACCTGACGCGCCGGCTCCGCCGCGCCTTCGAGGCCCTGGGCTGGCGCGTGGCGCTGAACCACCCCTACGCCGGGGGCTGGACGACCCAGGCCTGGGGGCCGGCCGGATGAAGGTCTCCACGCGATCCAGATCGAGCTGAACCGCGCGCTCTATTTCGACGAGGCGAACCGCGTTCCGGGGCCCGGCTGGTCCCGGACGGCCAAGGGCGTCGCGCGCGTGATCGCCGATTTGACCGCCCCATAGCGAAACCGGCGCGGACAGAAAAAAAGCCGCGCCCGAAGGCGCGGCATGTAAAGTCTTTAGGGAGGAAACGCCCAGGAAGGGCATGACGCCGCGAGGCGTCGAAAATGAAGCTAGTGTGCAGCGCACAATCCGTCAAGCAGACATTTCGCACCTGCGTTCACGCCGTGTAACGGCAAGCTTCCGCCACGATTACGCCGCGTAACCGTTTCCAAGGGTTAAAATCACCTCCTGGAGTGAGCATCTGCGAACCAGCGCGAGCGTAGCGCCCCCCTCAGCGCTCCAGCAGCCGTCGGGCGCTGCGGATCGCGCGGGCGGCGGGAGAGGCGGACTGGCGCCAGACCAGCAGGCAGAAGGCCAGGGCCACCCCGATCGCCAGCCAGACCGGCCCGAACAGCCAGGCCGCCGCGGCCAGGGCGAAATAATAGCCCCGCACCCCTTGGCTGAACGCGCTCAGGGCGGGGTTCAGCAGGCCGGTCGCCGCCTCGCCCAGCGCCACCCGGTCGGCCTCGGTGTGCGCCTCGGGCGCCGCGCCGATCAGGGCCAGGGTGTAGTTCATCTGGCGCAGCGACCAGATGAAATCCAGCAGGCCGCGGACCAGGCAGATCAGGACCAGGGCCAGCTTGGCCTCCAGAATCCGAGTCGGCACGACCTCGGCGCCGACCGAGGCGAACCCCTCCAGCGCGCTCTGCCCGCCGAAAAGGATGCCCGCCACCGCGGCGATCAGCAGCAGGTTGGTCGAGGCGAAGAAGCTGGCGGAGTTGATCGAATGACCCATCAGCTGACTGTCCACCAGCCGGATCTCGCGGTGGGTCATGGCCGTCATCCAGACCCGGCGCACGACCGTCATGTCGTCGTTCAGGGTGCCGGTCCGGTGCGCCAGAAGGTTCAGCAGCGGGCCGTAGCCCAGCCAGCACAGGAAGAAGAGCGCCAGCGCGGCGTAGTCGAAGGTGGTCATCGCAGCTCCTCAGCCCCGCGCCCGGACTGTCGCGTGCGTCGGCCAAAGGCTCAAGAGGCGGCGCGCTTCGCCTTGCTTCGGCCCTTCGGGAGGACTATCACGCCCGCCTCCCGTATTGCGCTGCACCATAGACGAGACCGTCATGAACCTCGACGCCATCCCCGTCGGCCCGAACCCGCCCTGGGACCTGAACGTCGTCATCGAGATTCCGCAAGGCGGTCTGCCGGTGAAGTACGAGATGGACAAGGACTCCGGCGCCCTGTTCGTCGATCGCTTCCTGCACACCGCCATGTACTACCCGGGCAACTACGGCTTCGTGCCGCACACCCTGGCGGACGACGGCGACCCCTGCGACGTCATCGTGCTGAACCCGTCCCCGGTGGTGCCCGGCTGCGTCATCCGCTCGCGCCCGATCGGCGTGCTGATGATGGAGGACGAGGCCGGCGGCGACGACAAGATCCTGGCCGTGCCCGTCGACAAGCTGAACCCCTACTACACCGACATCGCCAGCTATCGTCAGCTGCCGGCCATCCTGGTCGAGCAGATCGAGCACTTCTTCACCCGCTACAAGGACCTGGAGAAGAACAAGTCCGTCCGCGTCAAGCGCTGGGGCGACGCCGGCGAGGCCGCCGAGCTGATCGCGGCCGGCGTCCGCGCCTACCAGGACAAGCTGAAGGCCGACGGCAAGGCCGCCAACGCGGCCTGAAGTCGATGTTCACCTCTCCATCGCCCCTTCAAGGCGATGGAGAGGACAGACGGCGCAGCCGTCAGGTGAGGGCGACGCCGGCCGGGGTTGTCAGACCGCCGACCTCCTCTTGCTTTCGTCATCCCGGGGCGCGCAGCGACCCCGGGACCCAGCGGCGCGCGAGAGCGCGAAGCTGTCACGCACACGGCTCGCGGAACCATCGCCTGCGCTGCGCTCC
>NZ_JBNFOJ010000397.1:0-2146 GCF_057364705.1 Brevundimonas sp. CURTG3B2_SDJG | reverse complement strand
GTCGCGGGCTTCGGCGCGACCGCGGCCCCGAACGCTCGCGCGGCCCCGGCCGCGATCACGACCGGATTCGCGCCGGGGCTGGTCCTTGATGGCGGCGAAGTCGATGCCGTCCAGCGGCAGTTCGACGGGGTCCTTCTTGATCAGCTTCAGCACCTTGTCCAACGACTTGTCGTCGGCCGGGGTGACGATCATGAAGGCTTGGCCCAGCTTGCCGGCGCGGCCGGTGCGGCCGATGCGGTGCACATAGTCGTCGGCGTGATGCGAGACGTCGTAGTTGAAGACGTGGCTGACGTCCGGGATGTCCAGACCGCGGGCGGCGACGTCGGAGGCGACCAGAAGCTTCAGATTGCCGGCGCGGAAGTCCGCCAGGGTCTTCATGCGCAGCGACTGGTCCAGGTCGCCGTGGATCGGCGCGGCGTCGAAGCCGTGCTGCTTCAGCGACTTGGCGACGATGTCGACTTCCGACTTCCGATTGCAGAAGACGATGCCGTTCTTGACGTCCTCGCGGCTGACCAGGGCCCGCAGCGCGGTGCGCTTGGCCTTGGGATCCGAGGTCGGAATGCGCACGATGTACTGGGTGATGGTGTCGGCCGTCATGGCCGGGCGCGAGGCCTCGATCCGGGTCGGATCCTTGAGGAAGGCCGTGGTCAGCCGGGTGATCTCCGGCGGCATGGTGGCCGAGAAGAACAGGGTCTGGCGGCGCGGCGGCGTCAGCTTGAAGATGCGCTCGATGTCCGGGATGAAGCCCATGTCCAGCATGCGATCGGCTTCATCGACGACCATGATCTCGACGCCGGTCAGCAGGATCTTGCCGCGTTCGAACAGGTCCAGCAGGCGGCCGGGCGTCGCGATCAGGACATCGACGCCCTTGGTCAGCAGCGCGACCTGGTCGCCCATGGAGACGCCGCCGATCAGGAGCGCCCAGTTCAGCTTGGTGCCCTTGGCGTATTTGGCGAAGCTCTCGGCGACCTGGTCGGCCAGTTCGCGGGTCGGGGCCAGCACGAGGGCGCGCGGCATGCGGGCCCGGGCGCGGCCCGAGGCCAGGCGGTCGACCATGGGCAGGGGTGAAGGCGGCGGTCTTGCCGGTGCCGGTCTGGGCGATGCCCAGGACGTCGCGGCCGGCGAGGGCCACGGGGATGGCGGCGGCCTGGATGGGGGTGGCGGTCGTGTAGCCGGTGTCGGCGACCGCTTGCAGGGTCGTGGGCGAAAGGCCCAGCTGGTTGAATTCGGTCATGGGTCCTTGGGACGGTGTGGGGGACGTCCCGCGCATCGGGCCGTCCATGCGGTGTCGCGGAACCGCCCGAGCCGTGGGCGAGCGGGCGGCGCGAATTCGCCAGTCCTGTCCCGAAACGTGGGCCGCATATAGAAGCCCCCACACGATAGTCAACTATTCGTGTGGCGCGCGACGGGGGTTGGCGCCGTCTAACGGATTGTTAATAATCCGCGTCGGGAAGGGTCTTAGTGAGGGGAACGCATGCTGCGTGCGCTTGCCGTGGCGACGGTCGCCGTCGTCTGTCTGGCCGCCGGTCCGGGTCGGGCCGATATGAATTCCGCCTTCGGCAACACCGTGGTGTCGCGCTATCCCGACGGCGGCTGGGTCAAGCACTGGTTCAATCCGGACGGCAGCTACGCGGCGCAGTTCTCGGACGGGCGCCGGCTGTCGGCGCGCTGGAGCGTGCAGGGCGAGCGGGTCTGCCTGACGCACATGCGGCCCAACATGCTGATTCCCCGCTTCTGCACCGCCATGATCGACGTCGAGATCGGCGAGACCTGGCACTCGCGCGACCCGCTGGGTCGCCGCGTGCAGAACGTGCTGGTGGCCGGGCGGCAGTAGGCGCAGCGCGGAAGGCAAAGACAAACGCCGCTCCGAAGGGAGCGGCCGTTTTGTTTTCATCGATGCCGATGGAGGAAAACGAGGTGCGCCACTTCAGGGAAGTGGCGCGAGTGACGGGGCTCGAACCCGCGACCTCCGGCGTGACAGGCCGGCACTCTAACCAACTGAGCTACACCCGCGTTTCCCGGCCGTTGCGCTGGTGCGCCGCGGCGAGGGGCGTCGTTTAGGCGGGCGCGCCGGGCGCGTCAAGCGCGTCCGGCGAGGAAATTTCCGATCACCGCCCGGGGGCCGCGGGAGCGCCTGGGGGCGGCG
>NZ_JBNFOJ010000396.1:0-2149 GCF_057364705.1 Brevundimonas sp. CURTG3B2_SDJG | reverse complement strand
CCGGAGCCGCGACCGCGGGGGCCGCGGCGTACTGGACGACCGGCGCGGCGGCGATCTCGCGCGCCACCCGGATGCGAAGCTCGCCCCGCTCGACTCGATCTCGGTCAGCTCGGTGTCATTGAGGATATCCGCCAGCTGGCGGACCAGCGCGGCGTCGATTTCGGCCTCGTTCTTGAGCTTGGGGGCGGGAGTCTTCGGATCGGGCATTGGGAGCCTCTGCAAGTCTTTCGGTTTCCGAACGGCCTTACGCGACGGCGCGTTCCGGGGCCAGTTCGACGGCGGCCTGGACGGCCAGTTCATAGCTTCGGGCGCCGTGGCCCGAGATGGTCTTCGCCGCCGCAAGGGCGACGTAGGAGTGGTGGCGGAACGGCTCGCGCGAACCCGGGTCGCTCAGATGACACTCGATCACGGGGATCGACAGGGTCTTGAGCGCGTCCAGGAGGGCGATCGAGGTATGGGTGAAGGCCGCCGGATTGATGATCAGGGCGCGGGCCTCGGTCCGGGCCTCCTGGACCCAGTCGATCAGCACGCCCTCGTGGTTGGTCTGGCGGAACACGACCGTCCAGCCAGGCGCCGCGCGCTCGCACACGGCCTGGATGTCGGACAGGGTCTCGCGTCCATAGATTTCGGGCTCGCGCACCCCAAGCAGGTTGAGGTTCGGGCCGTTCAGGACGTAGAGGACAGGGCTGTCGGGCATTCGCTCGCAGAGGTGGCGTTCCGACCGGAATCGGATCGGCCTTTTAGCTGAGACGCGGCGCTTATCAAACCGCGTGGCAACAGAGAGTGACGTCGGGTCATGCGTATCCAGATCAACGGCGAGCCCCGCGAGGTCCAGGCGGCCACCATCCTGGCCCTGGTCGAGGAACTGGGGCTGGACGTGCGCAAGGTCGCGGTCGAGCGGAACTTGGAGATCGTGCCCCGATCGCTGCACGACCGGACGAGGCTCGCCGAGGATGACCGGATCGAGGTCGTCCAGTTCGTCGGCGGCGGCTGATCAGAGCGGCTTGGGCGCGCAGACGCCGTCGTCGTAGGGGCCCACGCGGCGGATGATTTCGTTGGTCGTCGGCTCGATCCGGCGACCCGAGATCTGGGCGTCCAGCACCCGGCGCAGCAGGCTGTCCAGCCGGGTGACGACGTAGCATTTCACGTCCGGCGTCGCGTGCGGGTTCCCGACGCCGCTGTCGTCGGTCAGGAACAGATAGCGGCTCTGCGTGCGCGCGCGCGCGCGATGACGAACTCGGCCTTGTCGCCGACGCCCGAGGCGGCGACCGGGGTGATCTGGATGCGGCGGGCGCGAGCCTCCTGCACCTGCTCCCAGGTCGCCGGAATGCGGTCGTCGTGCGGCGGAGCGTCGGCGACCAGGACGAGCGAGCGAACGGCGTCGTCGCGCCACGGATAGTCCATCGCCCGGTCCAGGGCCTGGTCCATGGCTTCCGGATAGTCGCCGCCGCCGTCGGCGCGCTGCTGGCGCAGATCGGCCAGCAGGTCGTCGACCTTGCCCGTGAAAGGGAAGTCGCGGACGACGTACTGATCGCCCTCGTCGCGGTAGACGATCAGGCCGATGCGCGTGTCGACGCCCGGATGGCGCTCGGCCAGCGAGGCCATGATCGAGGCCAGCTCGCGCTTCAGATACTCCATCTCGTCGCCCATGCTGCCGGTGGCGTCGACGACGAACAGCAGGTCGAAGGCGCGAACCTGCGCGATGCGGGCCGAGGTGCGGATGTCCAGCCGGCGGTCGGGCCCGATCGTCAGGGTGCGGGTCTGGCCGGCGACCGAGACGTCCGCGGTGCGGCTCAGGCGATCCAGGGCGGGGAACAGGACCACGGTCCCGTCCGCCAGGGTGCGCAGGCGCAGGGGACCGCCCGAGGGGCGCGAGACGCTGACCTCGACGAAGGGGGCGGGCCGGCCCTCGGCGTCGCTGACCGCAATGGTCACCGCGTGGCGGGTGTCGACCCAGGGCAGGTCGCGGCTGTCGGGTCTCTGCAGGAAGCGGCTGGCGTAGTCGGCGTACCAGGCCGGATTCAGCAGGTCGTCGTAGTCTCCGGCGGTCAGGACGCCCGTCTGCTGGGGCGTCGGGCGGGAGCGCTCGACGAAGGCCGGGGGCGTGGTCGGCGCGGGAACGGCCTCGCCCGGTCGCGGCGGGGGAGGC
>NZ_JBNFOJ010000395.1:0-2158 GCF_057364705.1 Brevundimonas sp. CURTG3B2_SDJG | reverse complement strand
CGCACGGGCCTGGCGCGCCAGGGCCCGGCCGCTCGTCGCGGCGCGCGGTTTCCAGCGGGGCGCGGTCCAGATCTGGAAAGCGGGAGCCCAGGCCGACGATGACCACGTCCTCGCCCAGGCCGGCGTCCTGGCACAGGTGTTCGGGCAGGGTGATCCGGCCGCCGCCGTCATAGGCCAAGGGCCGTTGGCCGGCGTAGAAGGTCTCTTCCAGGGCCGTGCGCAGGTCGTCGCCGAACGGCAGCTCCTCGATCATCGAGACGTACTCGGCCATCAGCTTGTCGCCGCCGGCCTCCAGGCAGTCGGACTCGATCGAGAAGAAGCAGAAGACCCCGTGCTCGGCGCCGTTGTCGGCGGTGCGGAACTCCTGCGGGATCAGCAGGCGGCGCTTGCCGTCCAGTTGTTTCTCATAGGTCGAGAGAAACACGCCCTGCCCAATCGGATCCTGAGACCCGCTCCCCTGAAATCCCGTTAGCGCCCGCCGGCGCACCCGCACCCTTACCGATGCCTATGGGATAGCATGGGATGAACTGGGTCTCAATGGGATTAGTTGACGATCGTTAACCGTCGAGCGGGATCAATTTCGTGGAAATTCCGGAACATACAGAGAACATTCGAAGCCATGGACAGGCTGTGGACAGACTGCGCGGCGGATGTCGAGGGAACCGTTAACGGTGCGGCGAACCCAGGGCGTCCCCTAGGACCCGGACGAGGCGCCGTCCGGCCGGTTTCGCCATAGCCGCGCTCAAGCAGCGAGCCGCCGCGCGGCGAGCGATGGCGCCCGAAAAAGCGTCAGACGGCCTGTAAGCCGGGTTCTGTTCCCGCACGAATGCGGGCGACGATCATTCCTCTGGACCGGCCATCGCTGACCGGTTCTCGCGACCTACCCGGACGCCTCGGGCGGTGAGCCCTGCGGTCGAAACCGCGCGACGTCCCTATTCGGTCTTGCTCCAGGCGGGGCTTGCCATGCCGCCGACGTTGCCGCCGGCGCGGTGGGCTCTTACCCCACCCTTTCACCCTTCCCTGCTTCGAGAAGCAGGCGGTTTGCTTTCTGTGGCGCTATCCCTCGGGTCGCCCCGGGCGGAGGTTATCCGCCGCCTTTTCACCGTGGAGCCCGGACTTTCCTCGACGAGGGCGGAGCCCCCGCCGCGACCGCCCGGCCGTCTGACGGGGGCTAGGTGGGCTCTTTGAAAGGTCACGTCAACTTCTCCCTCCCCTCCTGGGGAGGGTGGCTCGCGCAGCGAGACGGGTGGGGACCCACGAAGACCTACAACACCCCCGTCGCGCTCTCGGCCGTCGCCAGTTGCAGCACGCCCATCAGCGTCGCGCGGGTCTCGCCGTCGGCGATCCCGTCCACCTTCGATGGCCGCCAGTGCCGCTGGAAGGCCTCGACCGTCAGCCTGGTCTCGTCGTCGTAGTCGCCGCCCGGCTGGAGGCCGTAGCCCAGCCGGTGCAGGCCGGCGCGCAGGACGATCACGCCCAGGCCGTCGTCGCCCAGGCCCAACGGCGCGCCCAGGGCCGCGATCCGCTCGGGCGCCGGCTCGAACCACAGCCCGTGCCCGACCCCGGCCAGCCGTTTCCAGGGGAAGCGCTCGCCCGGGTCCTGCTTGCGGTCCGGCGCCAGGTCGGAGTGGCCGATGATGCGGGCGTCCGGGATGGTCCAGCGGGTGCGGACGTGGGTGACCAGGCTGATCACCGCGTCGATCTGGGCGTCAGGGAAGTCGCGGTAGCCGAACTCGTGGCCCGGATTGACGATCTCGATACCGATGGAGGCAGCGTTGCAGTCGGTCTCGCCCTGCCAGGCGCCTCGGCCGGCGTGCCAGGCCCGGCGCTCCTCGGGGACCAGGCGCAGGATCGAGCCGTCCTCGTCGACGACATAGTGGGCCGACACCCGGGCCTCGGGATCGCACAGGCGCGTCACCGCCGCCTCGGCGGTCCGCATGCCGGTGTAGTGAAGCACCAGCATGTCGGGCGGCGCCCGCCGGCTGTCGAAATTCGGAGAGGGGACGTCCCTGACGACGAGCACCGCCGACCCTACCGGCCCGGCCGCTCCCAGCCGTACGCCACCCAGGCGCCGTCGACCTTGCGGGCCTCGATGACCTCGTCGCCGGCGCGGCGGTCGCGGCGGGGTCATGGTGCGGCGGGCGCGCAGGGCCAGGCC
>NZ_JBNFOJ010000394.1:0-2168 GCF_057364705.1 Brevundimonas sp. CURTG3B2_SDJG | reverse complement strand
CGCCGCGCGGACCCTGGGGCTGAGCGCGCACGGTCAGGCCGCCGCCGCGAGCGCCGCCAGCACGCCCTTGCCGTAGCGGTCCAGCTTGGACTGGCCGACGCCCGAGATGTGGCCCAGGGCGTCCAGGGTTCCCGGCTCGGCCAGGGCGATCTCGAGCAGGGTCTTGTCCTGGAAGATGACGTAGGGCGGCACCCGCTGTTCGGCCGCGCGGTCGCGGCGCCAGGCGCGCAGGTCTCGAACCGGGCGCGGACGTCGGCGTCCATGGTTTCCAGAGCGGCGTTGCGGCCGGTCCTGACGCGTTCCTTCGAGCCGACGACGCGAGCGGGGGTCAGCCGGACCTCGACGGCGCGCTCGCCGCGATAGACGGCGCGGACGGCTTCGGGCTCGCCGATGCGGATCAGCGGCTTGCCGTCGTTGGGATCCTCGACCAGCAGGCCCTCGAACATCAGGTGATCAACCACGTCGCGCCATGTGTGCAGGGCCGTGTCGGCGCCGATGCCCCAGGTCGACAGGGCCGTCTCCCACGGCTGGACCTCCTTCGTCCTGCCCAGGAGGTGGTCGATGACGCGGGTCTTGCCGAAGCGTTCGCCCAGACGCTGGACGGCGGCCAGCGCCTTCTGGGCCGGAACGGTGGCGTCGAAGACGGCGGGCGGATCGAGGCAGATGTCGCAGACGCCGCATGCTTGCGCCGCCGCCTCGCCGAAATAGCGGCGCACCGTCTGCGGGCGGCAGGTCGCGCCGTCCAGCATGGCGAACAGCTGGCGGGCCTTGCGCACCTGAACGGCCTTGATCTCCTCGGCCATGGGGCGGCCGTCGAGGCGCTTCAGCGTCCAGGCGATGTCGGATGGGCCGTACAGGGTGATGCCCTCGGCCGGTTCGCCGTCCCGTCCGGCGCGTCCGATCTCCTGCCAATAGGCCTCCAGCGAGCCGGGCGGATCGGCGTGGATGACGAAGCGGACGTCGGCCTTGTCGACCCCCATGCCGAAGGCGATGGTGGCGACCATCACCGCCCCGTCCTCGGCCAGGAAACGCTCCAGCCGGCGGTCCCGCTCGCGGGCGTCCATGCCCGCGTGGTAGGCGATGGCGTTGGTCCCGGCCGTCTTCAGCGCCTCGGCCACCCGTTCGCAGCCGTCGCGCGAGCCGCAATACACCACCCCGGACTTGCCCCGGCGCTGGCGGACCAGGTCGATCACGGCGGCGTCGGTCTTGGCCCGCGAGGCGTTCTCCTTGCGCACCGCCGAGAGCTGCAGGTTGGGGCGGGCGAAGCTGTCGACCAGGACCCTGGCGCCGTCGAGCCGGAGCGATCGGACGATGTCCTCGCGTGTCCGGGCGTCCGCCGTCGCGGTGACCGCGATGCGCGGCACGCCGGGGAACAGCTCGGCCAGCCGACCCAGGGTGCGGTAGTCGGGACGGAAGTCATGTCCCCATTGCGAGACACAGTGGGCCTCGTCGATGGCGATCAGGCTCAGCGGAAGATCGTGCAGGCGGTCGATCAGATGCGGCTGGGCCAGTCCCTCGGGCGAGACATACAGCAGGTCCAGCTCGCCGGCGCGCGCCGCGCGCCAGATCGCCGAGCGGTCGTCCATGGACACGCCGGAGTCCAGGCGGGCCGCCGCCACGCCCTGCTGCTTCAGCGCCTCGACCTGGTCGGTCATCAGGGCGATCAGCGGCGAGATCACCAGTCCCAGCCCGGGCCGCAGCATGGCGGGAACCTGATAGCAGACCGACTTGCCGCCGCCGGTCGGCAGAACGGCCAGCACGTCGCGCCCGGCCAGAACCTCGGCCACGACCTCGGCCTGGAGGCCGCGGAAGTCCGCGTGGCCCCAGACCCGCTCCAGCGTCGCGCGCGCGTCGGCCAGGGTCGGCGCGGCGGAGATCGGGGTTGAGTCGGCGAGCATCGCCGGGTTGTGCCGCATTTGTTCCGTGGTGTCAGCGGTGTGTTTTCCCCGAGAGAAAGATCCCCCGCCCGTGCGTGATCGTCTCCGGGGCCGTTCGGCCGAGGAGTTCGGGGAGGCGGCGGAGCCTGGGCGGCGAGGCCCGGAACCGTATGGGTCCCCTGCTTTCGCGTTGCGGGGACCGGGGTGAGTTTTCGGCGTCGCCGCCTGAGGCTCCGCGCGACCGGTTCACGCAGGCAGGACGCTGAGGGCTTCTGCACGGCTTCTCGCCGT
>NZ_JBNFOJ010000393.1:0-2173 GCF_057364705.1 Brevundimonas sp. CURTG3B2_SDJG | reverse complement strand
CTGAGTCACGGCGGCGGCGGTCTGGCTGGTGGCCGTGGCGCCGGGCGGAAGCGGGGAGGGCGCGCGCGCCTCGGCCAGCCGGGCGGTCCTGGCCGTTCTCGGCGTCAACCTGTTGCTCATCGCCGGGCTCGCCGTGGTGGTCGGCCGCCGCGCCGTCCGCCTGTTCCGGCGACGGACCGACGCGGGAGCCCGCCTGCATCTCCGCTTCGTCACCCTGTTCTCGATGGTGGCGCTGGTGCCGGCGGTCGTGGTCGCGCTTGTGTTCGGCGTCCTGGTCAATCGAGGCGTGGACCAGTGGTTCAGCGGCAATGTCCAGTCGGCCGTCGAGAACGGAGCGACCGTAGGGCGCGCCTATCTTCAAGACGTGTCCAACGAGATGGACGGCGACATCTATGTCGTCGCCGAGCAGCTCACAGGAGTTCGCTACCTGCTCGACAAGCGGATCCGCTTCTCCGACGCGCTGAAGCAGGTGGGCGAGCTTTTCGGCTACCCCGCAATCTACATCCTGGGGGCGGACGGCGAGGTTCTGGCCGCAGGCGAGTCCCTTGGCGCTCCGCCCTATGTCGCCCCGCCTCGCGAAGCCCTCGAGGAAGCCTCCGTCGAGGGCGGCCGGCCGGCCCAGCAGGTCACCGAGGGGCCCGACGCGGTGCGGTCGGTCATCGTCTTGCCGGCCTATGGCGACGCCTACCTCTACATGGTTCGACCGCTGAAACCGGGCCTGCTGGCCCAGATGCGCAACGGCGAGGAGTCGATCATCGCCTACCGGGAGGCGCAGGACAGCCGCGCCCGCATCCAGGCGGCCTTCGCCCTCAGCTATCTGGAGACCGCGCTTCTGGTGCTCGTGGGCGCCGTCTGGCTGGGCATGTCGGCGGCCAGCGCTATCTCGGCGCCGATCGGGCGCCTGGTCGAGGCCGCGGATCGCATCGCCGGAGGCGACCTGACGGCGCGGGTCGACGACGCCGGCGGGCCGGGAGAAATTCGCACCCTGTCTGCGGCGTTCAACCGAATGACCGGGGATCTGGAGGCGCAGCAGGCCGCGCTGAGGACCGCCAGCGAGGAGGCCACGGGCCGCACCCGCTTCATCGAGACGGTGCTGTCCGGCGTCTCGGCCGGGGTCATCGGCGTGGACCGCCAGCGCCGCGTCTCGGCCATCAACGACAGCGCGGTGGAGCTTCTGGCCATCGCCGACCCCGACATCATCGGCCGACCGCTCGGCGAGGTCTCGCCCGAGCTCAGCGAGCTGGCCGGCCGCGCCGAGGCCCATATCGAGGAAGAGATCGACGTCGGCCTAGAAGGCGAAACCCGGCGGCTGCGGGTGCGGATCGAGGGCGGCGTCGGCGGCGAGATGGTGCTGACCTTCGACGACATCACGCGCCTGGTGACGGCCCAGCGCAACGCCGCCTGGCGCGACGTCGCCCGCCGCATCGCCCACGAGATCAAGAACCCGCTCACCCCGATCCAGCTGTCGGCCGAGCGCCTGCGCCGCCGCTACCGTGCCCAGGTCGGCGACGACGTCGAGGTGTTCGACCGCTGCACCGAGACCATCATCCGCCAGGTCGGCGACATCGGCCGGATGGTCGACGAGTTCTCGTCCTTCGCCCGCATGCCGGCGCCCCGCTTCACCGCCGAGAACCCGGCCGAACTGCTGCGTGAGGCGGTATTCGCCCAGCGGGTCGCCGCGCCCGAGATCGGCGTCGACCTAGTCGAACCCCTGCCCAAGGTGGTGCTGCACGCCGACCGGCAGATGATCGGTCAGGCTCTGACGAACATCCTGAAGAACGCCGGCGAGGCGGTCGCCGCACGGCGCGAGACCGTGCCCCGGCCGGGCGACGGCTCGACGCCCGGCATCCGGGCGCGGCTGACCGTCGAGGACGGAATAGCCACCTTCGCCGTCGAGGACGACGGTCCGGGGCTGCCCGCCAAGGACCGGGATCGGCTGACCGAACCCTATGTGACCACGCGCGAGAAGGGCACGGGCCTGGGCCTGGCCATCGTCAAGCGCATCTGTGAAGAGCACGGCGGCGAGCTGAAGCTGGCCGACGCGGAAACCCTGTCAGGCGCCAAGGTGTGCCTGATCCTCCCCCTGAAATCCTCAACGCAACCGCGCGCGGCGGAGGACGAGCGCGCGCCGGCCGTCGCCTCCGCGCCGTCGCGACGCGATAGCGTCGCCGGA
>NZ_JBNFOJ010000392.1:0-2181 GCF_057364705.1 Brevundimonas sp. CURTG3B2_SDJG | reverse complement strand
GCCGCGCGATGAAGGCGGGGTCGTCGGCCAGGCCGGCGCCGGCCAGCGTCTCGGCCAGGCCGCGGCCAGCGTCTACGCCCTGAACGCCCTGGAGATCGAACCCCTGTCGTTCGGCGAGACCCCGACGACCTTCATGCGCGCCGTGGCCGCCGAGAGCCGGCGCGGTCTCTATCCCCGCGGTTTCCACGGCGAGCAGCCCTACTGGACCCTGGTCGGCGTCGACGGCGGCGGCGAGAGCGCCCTGATCGGCGAGGACGGGGCCATCGAACTGCGTCGCGGCGGGCCTTCGATCGAGCCCTTCGTGCTGGACAACGGCCGACTGGTCACCTGGGCCGACGTGGGTGTGACCCAGACGCTGCAGGACGGCTATCTGCCGATCCCGACGGTGACCTGGACAGCCGACGGCTGGACGCTGGCGGTCACCGCCTTCGCCGACGGCGCGCCGGAGCAGGCGCAGATCTGGGGGCGCTACGCCCTGACCAACACCTCGGACCGGCCGCGCAGCCTGACGCTGGCGGTGATGGCCCGGCCCTTCCAGGTGAACGGGCCGACCCAATTCCTGACCACCCCCGGCGGGGTCGGGCCTGTTCAACAGGTCGACTGGAACGGGGCCGCGATGGTCCTGAACGATACGATCCGGGTGAACGCCTTGGTCCGCCCCGACGGCGTGGCGGCGGCGACCTTCGCGGCCGGTTCGGACCCTCAGAGCCTGCTGGCGGACGCCGGGCGGCGGCGGTCGCCGGACGTCCGGCTGGTCGAGTCCGACACGACCCAGCTGACGGCCGCGGCGATGCTGTACGACGTCACCCTGCAGCCGGGCGAGACCCGCACCTTCGGAATCATGGCCCCCCTTTCGGGCGGGGCTCCGGACGGCCCGGCGGTCGGCGCGATCGAGGCGGCGCTGGACACCGTCCAGGACCGCGTCGCCGCCGGCTGGCGCGAGAAGCTGGGCCGCTTCGACCTGACCCTGCCGCCCGCCGCCGGCCCGGTGCGCGACGTGATGCGGACCTCGCTGGCCCATATGCTGATGTCGCGGCAGGGCCCGATCCTCCAGCCGGGCACGCGCAGCTACAACCGCACCTGGATCCGCGACGGGGCGATGATGGCCGAGGGCCTGAACCGGCTGGGCCACGAACGGCTGTCGGCGGACTATCTGCGCTGGTTCGCGCCGCTGGTCTTTGACAACGGCAAGGTGCCGTGCTGCGCCGACGCACGCGGCTCGGACCCGGTCCCCGAGAACGACAGCCACGGCGAGTTCATTTTCCTGGCGGCCGAAACCTATCGCTACACCCATGACGAGGCCCTGCTGCGCGAGGTCTGGCCGCAGGTGCGCAAGGCGGCGGGTTATATGGACGAGCTTCGCGCCTCGACCCGGACCGCCGAGTTCCAGACACCGGACAAGCGGCGCCTCTTCGGCCTCTTGCCGCCGACGATCAGCCACGAGGGCTACTCGGACAAGATCGCCTATTCCTACTGGGACGACTTCTGGGGGCTGCGCGGCTATCGCGACGCCATCTTCATCGCCGAAACGCTGGGCGAGGCACAGGCCGCGGCGCGCCTGCGCGCCTCCGAGGCCGAGTTCCGGGCCGACATCATGGCCTCGATCGAGACGACGGCGGCGCACTACGGCATCGACTGGATCGCCGGCGCCGCGACCGGGGCGACTTCGACGCCACCTCGACGACCATCGCCCTGTCGCCGGGCGGCCTGATCGACGAACTGCCCCCGGCCCTGCTGAAGGGCACGTTCGACAATGGTGGGAGAACTTCACCGCGCGCCAGGAGAACCGCATGTCGTGGCGGGACTATACGCCCTACGAACTGCGCAACGTCGGAGCCCTGGTGCGGCTGGGGCGGCGCGAGGAGGCGCTGCGGGCGCTGGACTTCTATTTCGCCGACATGCGGCCGGCGGCCTGGAACGGCTGGGCCGAGGTGGTCGGGCGCGACCTGCGCGAGCCGCGCTTCATCGGCGACATGCCGCACGCCTGGATCAGCTCGGACTACATCCGGTCGGCGATGGACCTGCTGGTCTACGAGCGCGACGGCGACCGCGCCCTGGTGCTGGCCGCCGGCGTGCCGACGCGCTGGCTGGAGGGAGAGGGCGTGGGTGTGACCGGCGTGCGCACCGCCTACGGCCCGCTGACCTACACTCTGCGGGGGCGAGGGCGGCGCGTTCCGCCTG
>NZ_JBNFOJ010000391.1:0-2230 GCF_057364705.1 Brevundimonas sp. CURTG3B2_SDJG | reverse complement strand
CTCGCGAGCCATCAGGTCGCGCATGCGCCGGGCGTCGGCGCGGACATCCACGCCCGGACGGGGGCGACGCAGGATGGCCTCCAGCGCGGCGGCCGTCCGTTCGGCGAAGGCCGGATCGTTCGCCCAGACCACGCGGGCGCGGGTCAGCGCCATGAATTCCCAGGTGTCGGCCTCGGCCGCGTAATACTCCTCCACCGCCGAAAGCCGCAGGGACACCGGTCCCTTGGCCGCCCCGGGCCGCAGGCGCATGTCGACCTCGTAGAGCCCCCCCTCGGCCGTGTGGGCCGACAGGGCCGCGATCAGACGCTGGGTGAAGCGCGACCAGAACACGCCGGCCGCCCAACCCTTGCCGTCCGACACCACCTCAGACGGGGCGTCGTACACCGTCATTAAGTCCAGATCGGAGCTGGCCGTCATCTCGCGCGATCCGGCCTTGCCCAGGGCCACCACCGCGACGACGCCGCCGGGCAACACGCCGCCCTGTCGAACCGTCTCGGCCAGGGCCGCAGGGGCCAGAGCGGCCATCACCGCGTCCGCCAGCGCCGTCCAGGCCCGGCCGGCGGCCTCGGGCCCCGCACGTCCCGTCAAGGTTTGCACCCCGATGCGGAATTTCTGGTCGCGATGGATGCGGCGGACGGCGTTCATCGAGACCTCGAAATCGGCCGCCGCGGCCGCCTCCGCCTGCATCTGCTCGGCGACGCCGCTGTCCTCCTCGATGGAGCGCGCGAACCGGGCGTCGAGCATGCTGTCCAGCGCCGCAGGATAGCGACCTAGGGTGCGCGCCAGGCGGGGCGCGAAGGCCATCACACCGACCACCAAGTCGAACAGCTTGGGTTGGGCAAGGAACAGGGCCTGGACCTGGACCCCGCCGCTGAGGCCCGAGAAGAACACCGCGAACCGTCGGAAGGCGTCGTCCGCCGCTCCGGAATCCGCCAGCGCCGTCAACAGTCGGGGCGCCAGGCGGGTGAACAGTTCGCGCCCGCGCGCCGAGCGCGTCGCCGGGATGCGGCCATGGTGCCAGCTGCGGATGGTGTCGGCGACCATGGCCGGGTCCGAGAAACCCATGCGCTCCAGCGTGACCAGGGTCTCGGGGTCATTCTCCACACCTGTGAAGACCAGGGAGCCATACGGGGACGACAACTGCTCCTCGCCCTCGAATAACTCGCCGTAGCGTCGATTGACCCCGACCAGCAGGGCTGCGACGTGGTTGTCGAAGCTCCGCAGATCGCCCTGGCCGGCCAGGGCCGCGACGGCCGCGCGGCGGGCCGGATCGGCCGGCAGGCTGTGGGTCTGTTCGTCGTCCAGCATCTGGACGCGATGCTCCAGCCCGCGCAGTTCGACATAGGCGGCGGTGAGCTCGGCGCAGACCTGGGGCGACACATGACCCGCGTCGCGCAAGGCGGCCAAGGCGTCCACCGTGCGGGGCGTGCGCAGGGCGGGGTCGCGGCCGCCCAGGATCAGCTGCTGCGTCTGGGCGAAAAACTCGATCTCGCGGATTCCACCGCGGCCCAGCTTCAGATTGGCGCCGGCCGCGTCCAGGCCCTCGCCGGTCTTGTGCACGTGGATTTGGCGCTTGATCGACTGGATGTCGAGGATGGCCGGATAGTCGAGGCTGCGCCGCCAGATGAAGGGCGTCAGCGCCTTCAGGAACGCCTGGCCCTCCCATTCGTCGCCCAGCATGGCGCGGGCCTTGATGAAGGCCGCCCGCTCCCAGTTCTGGCCGACGCCTTCGTAATAGGTCAGGGCGAAGGGGACGGCGACCACCGGCGGCGTCGAGGACGGATCCGGCCGCAGCCGCAGATCGACCCGGAAGACATAGCCGTCGCCGGTCCGCTCCTGCATCAGCCCGGAGAAGGCGTGAGCGACCCGGTCGACGAACCGCTGCGGCTCGACGCCTTCGTCCAGCGCCGGGGTCAGCACAGTCGGCTCCCAGAACAGGCTGATGTCGATGTCCGAAGAGTAGTTGAGCTCGTTGGCCCCATGTTTGCCCATGGCCAGGCCGAACAGGCCGGGAATAGGGCCGCCCGGATCGTCCGGCGGGCTGATCAGCTTGCCGCGCTCACGCTGGTCGTGGGCGACGGCCCGCAGCGCGGCCCGGGCCGAGGCGTCGGCGAAGCGGCTCAATGCGTCGGTGACCCGATCCAGGTCCCACGCACCGCCCAGGTCGGCCAGGGCGGTCAGCAGGTGAAGCTCGCCCTTCAGCCGGCGCAGCGGGCGCGCACCTCTCGGC
>NZ_JBNFOJ010000390.1:0-2247 GCF_057364705.1 Brevundimonas sp. CURTG3B2_SDJG | reverse complement strand
GCCGAGCCGGGCGGCAGGGCCGTCCACGGCCGGGACCTGCAGCGCCATCCGTGCGTCCTGGGCCACCAGCAGGCTGACCTCGCGCGGGGCGACCATCCGGACCACGGCGGCCAGCGACGCGCCTTGATCCAGCGCCGGTCCCAGCACGTCGGCCAGGCTGGTGCGGGCGCTCAGCATCTCGCACAGCAACTGCTCGATCGGCACCATCACCAGGGCGCGGGGCGGTCCGTCCATCGGCGCGCGGTCGGCCAGGTCCATCAGCCTGTCCAGCCGGGCGCGGCCGCCCCGCACGCCTTCCAGGGCGCCGGCGACGACGCCCGCCATGACGAAGGCCCGCTCGGGCTGGCCCGACAGGCGATGGGCGATGTCCGCCAGCGAGTGGTTCTCCAGGCTGGGGAACCGGTTCTTGCGGCCCGCCGACACCAGGCGCTCGATGGTCTGTTCGGCCAGCCGCTGGTAGTGGCGGACCAGGTCGTGCACCGGCTGGCCCACGGCCTGGCTCTCGGGCACGGCGACCTTCTGGATCGCATGCTGCAGCTCCACCCCCGAGGCGTCCAGCCTTTCCGCCAGGTCCGGGCGATGCAGCAGTTCGAACGCGGTGGCGCCCTGCCGCTGCAGCCAGTCCTCCAGCACTCGTCCGATCAGCTCCCGGGCCATCGGCGCGTACAGGTCGCTGGGGCCGTTGCAGCGGGGCCCGGCCTCTTCGGCCGGCACGACCCGCTTGCGCTGGACCTCCGGCGCCCCGCGCGTCAGCACCGTCAGGCTGTTGAACTCCATCGTGTCCGGATCGAGGGTCTCCTTCGTCACGCGGACGGCGGCGGCGCGGTCGTCGCGCAGCAGATCCTCGGCCGTCTCGATGGCGTGGGCGCGATCCTCCGTGGCCATCTGCAGCGTCCACGGCGCCGGCGCGGTCTTGCGGATGTAGACTTCGTAGTGGACGGGGCCGGCCATGAAACGCTCGCGATGTTCTCCGGGATCATGGCGCACAGACTTTAAGGGCGAGTTTCGTTGCGAATTCGGGGCTGGCGGCCCATCTTTTCCGCCGTAATCTCACCCCGATCCCGTAGAACGGTTACGCTTGCCGCGCGTTGATGCGGGGACGACGAGCCTGCAAGGAGAGCCCCTTGGCCAACATCACCCTGGTCGACGACGACGAGAACATCGTGGCCTCCGTGTCGCTGGCGCTGGAGAGCCACGGCCACAAGATCACCGCCTATCACGACGGGGCCTCGGGCCTGGAGGCGCTGGAGACCTCTCCGCCGGACCTCGCCATCCTGGACGTGAAGATGCCGCGGATGGACGGCATGGAGGTGCTGCGGCGCCTGCGCCAGACGTCCAGCCTGCCCGTGATCATGCTGACGTCCAAGGACGAGGAGATCGACGAGATCCTCGGCTTCAACCTCGGCGCCGACGATTACATCCACAAGCCTTTCAGCCAGCGCCTGCTGATCGAGCGGGTGAAGGCCCTGCTGCGCCGCACCGGCGCCGACGGGGGCGAGCCCGAGGCGTCCGCCGAGGGCGGCAACAAGGCCATCAAGCGCGGCAAGCTGACGATGGACCCCGCACGGCACGAAAGCACCTGGGACGGCAAGCCGGTGAAGCTGACCGTCACGGAATTCCTGCTGCTGCAGGCCCTGGCGCAGCGTCCGGGCTTCGTGAAGAGCCGCGACAACCTGATGGACGCGGCCTACGACGATCAGGTTTATGTGGACGACCGGACGATCGACAGCCACGTGAAGCGCATGCGCAAGAAGTTCCGGGTGGTCGATCCCGAGTTCGACGCCATCGAGACCCTGTATGGCGTTGGATACCGCTATCGCGAAAGCTGAACCGGCCGCTTCGGCGGAGGACGACCGGCCGCGCCGTCCCAAGCGGTTCGGCGGATCGCGCCTGGGCGGGCTGATCCTCGCGCTGAACCTGCTCAGCCTGCTGATCCTGTTCGTCGGGGCCCTGGCGCTGAACGAATGGAGCCGCAGCCTGATCGAGGCGCGTCAGGAGACCCTGGCCGCGCAGGCGGAACTGCTGGTCCGGGTCCTGGGGGACGAGCGCCTGGGCGTGACCAAGGGCGAGCCGACGCCGTCCCTGGATCCCATCGAGGCCAGCCGCTGGCTGCGCGACAACTTCATCCTGCCCGGCCAGCGCGCGCGCCTGTTCGACGTCGACGGACTTCTGGTCGCCGACAGCTATGCGGTGACGGAGGCCATCCCGGGCCAGCCGCTGCCGCCGGCGAGGCCGCGGGAACCCCGC
>NZ_JBNFOJ010000389.1:0-2248 GCF_057364705.1 Brevundimonas sp. CURTG3B2_SDJG | reverse complement strand
GGCGCCGCGGTCGGCGCGGCCTCGGGGCAGCCGCGGCGACGACTGCGGCTACTACCGCGGCGGCCGCTGCTATCGGAACCAGGGTCACTGGGAGCGCGAGCACGGCATCAACAGCCGCGACCCGCGCTGGGAACAGCGCCGCGACTACCGGGACTACCGCGACGACCGTCGTGAATGGCGCCGCGACCGTCGCGACGATCGCCGCTACGACCGCGACTACCGCTACGACCGCCGCTGGTAGGCCAGACCCCTTCCGCCCGGCTGCTTGAAGTCCGGCCGGGCGTGGGCGAGGAAGGCGGGTCCTGGAGACAGGGCCCGCCTTTTTCTTGCGCCCTCTCCTACACCCGTCACCCTCGGGCTTGACCCGAGGATGACGGGAAAGGAGCAGGACGTGTTCGGCCCCCTACACCATCAGCCGCTTCATCAGTTCGGCCGTCGACGGATCGAGGCCCGCTCCCGGCTCGCCGGCCTCGACATCCTTCAAGATGGCCTTGGCCAGGACCTTGCCCAGCTCGACGCCCCACTGGTCGAAGCTGTTGATGTCCCAGATCACGCCTTCCACGAAGGTCTTGTGCTCATAAAGGGCGATCAGGGCGCCCACGGCTTCCGGCGTCAGGGCGTCCAGCAGGATACTCGTCGACGGCCGGTCGCCGGGGAAGGTCTTGTGCGGCGCCAGCCGGTCGGCCTCGGCCTTGTCCGCCCCGGCGGCGATCAGCTCCGCCCGGGCCTCGGCCTCGCTCTTGCCGATCATCAGCGCCTGGGCCTGGGCCAGGGCGTTGGACCACAGGGGTGCATCGCCCTCGCGGTCGTCCATGGCCGCCTCAGACGTATGGCCGACCACCACGAACTCGGCGGGCACCACCTGCGGCCCCTGGTGGATCTGCTGGAAGAAGGCGTGCTGGCCGTTGGTGCCCGGCTCGCCGAACACGATCGGACCGGTCGCCGTCGTTACGGGCTGGCCGTCGCGCGTCACCCGCTTGCCGTTCGATTCCATCTCCAGCTGCTGCAGGAAGGCCGGCAGACGGCGAAGCCCGTGGGCGTAAGGCGCCACCGTGCGGGCGTGCCGGTTCAGCCCCTCGACGTTGAACACCTGCGCCAGGGCCATCAGCACCGGCGCGTTCTTCTCCAGATCCGCGCCCAGGAAATGCTCGTCCATCGCCCGCGCCCCGGCCAGCACGCGTTCGAACACGTCCCAGCCCAGCGCCACGGCGACCGACAGGCTGACCGCCGACCACAGGGAGTAGCGTCCGCCCACCCAATCGCGGAACCCGAACGTCCGGCCGCAGCCCCAGGCCTCAGCCTTCTCGGGCGCCGCGGTGACGCCGATCAGGTGCCGGGCCATGCGCCGCGGCGACAGGCTTTCGGCCAGCCAGGCCTTGGCCAGCTCGGCGTTGGCCAGGGTCTCCTGGGTGGTGAAGGTCTTGGACACCACCACCACCAGCGTCGTCTCGGGGTCCAGCCCGGCCAGGGCCTCGGCCATGTCGCGGGGGTCGATGTTGGCGACGAAGCGCAGGTCGATCGCGGGCTCCAGCGGCCGCAGGGCGTCCCACAGCAGCCGGGGGCCCAGGTCCGAGCCGCCGATGCCGATATGGACGATGGCCTGGAAGGGCTGTTTGGTCCCGCCCGTCTCGGCGCCCGACCGGATTCCTTGGGCGAACGCGGCCATCGACCGGCGGGTCTCGTCGACTTCCTTGGACACCGCCTCGCCCAGCGCGTGGAAGTCGGCCCCGTCGGCCGCCCGCAGCGCGGGATGCAGCACGGCCCGGCCTTCGGTGTTGTTGACGGCCTCGCCGCCGAACAACGCCGCCCGACGGCCCTCCACGTCGCAGGTCCGCGCCAGGTCCAGAGCCGCCTCGAACCCCTCGGCGCTCCAGGTCTGCTTGGACAGGTCCACATAGAGCCCGGCCGCCTCGACCCCCATCCGCTCCGTGCGGCGGCGGTCCGTCGCGAACTGATGGACGATGCGGGCGCCCGCGTCCTTGCGCGCGACGGCGCGAAGCATGTCCAGGGCCTGGGATCGAGCGGTCATCGGCGGACTCGGCGAAAGACGGGTGTAAACCCTCGTTTACGGGTCGGGCGTAAGCCGGTTCAACGCCGAATCGGTGATTCGGCCAACAAGAGTTCGCCCGAGAGGTTCCCCATGTCCTGCGGCGTCGCCCTGGCCGTCTCCCTCCTTCTCGCCGACCCCAACGTCGCCCTGGCCGCGGCCCAGCCGCCCGCGCCGGCCGACGCGCCGCTCTCGGTCGCC
>NZ_JBNFOJ010000388.1:0-2271 GCF_057364705.1 Brevundimonas sp. CURTG3B2_SDJG | reverse complement strand
CCCGCCTCGCGCAGCTCCAGCGCGACGTCGAGGCGGCCGATCGACTTGAGCAGGCCCACCGCCTGCTCGATCTGGCCGGCGGCGGCCAAGGCCCGGGCCCGCTCCATCGCCATGGCTTCGGCCGGCGTCATCGCACGCGCCTGACGCCCTCGAACGGGTCGCTCTCGTCGCCCTCGCGCGGGTCGAAGCCGAAATGGGCGAAGCCGGCCTTCATCTCGGGGCTCAGGGGCGCCTCGACGATCAGCTTGCCGCCGGCCGGATGGTCCAGCTCGATGCGGCGGGCGTGCAGTTGCAGCTTCAGCGGGCCCGACAACTCACGCGACTTGTCGTCCCCGTACTTGGGGTCGCCCAGGATGGGGTGGCCGATGCCGGCCATGTGGGCGCGCAGCTGGTGGGTGCGGCCGGTGAAGGGGCGCAGCGCCATCCAGGCGGCGCGGTGGGCGGCGCGGGAGATGGTGGCGAAGGCCGTCTCGGCCGGCTCGGCCCTCGGATCCTTGCGGTCGGCGGGACGCATCATCTCGAAGTCGGCGATGCCGGTCTTCTTCAGCGGCATGTCGATCTGGCCGAACGAGGGCTTGGGATTGCCGATGACAATGGCCCAATAGGTCTTCTTGGCCTGGCGGCGGGCGAAGGCGCCGGCCAGGCGCTTGGCCGCCTCGGGGCCCTTGCCCAGCAACAGGACGCCGGAGGTGTCGCGGTCCAGGCGGTGGACCAGGCGGGGCCGGTCCATCCCCTCCCCCCAGGCGGACAGCAGGCGGTCGACGTGGCGGCTGGTCTTGGTCCCGCCCTGGACGGCCAGGCCGTGGGGCTTGTTCAGGGCGATGACCATGTCGTCCTCGTAGAGGACCAGGGACTTGGCGAAGGCGATGTCCTTCTCGGACAGGGCGTGGGGATCGCCGGCCTGGCGCGAGGTGTCCTCAGGGATCGGCGGCACGCGGACGGCGGCGCCGGCGGTCAGGCGGCCTTCGGGCTTGATGCGGGCCCCGTCGACGCGGATCTGGCCCGAGCGGGCCATCTTCTGCACCTGGATGTTGGACAGGTGCGGCCAGCGGCGGCGGAACCAGCGGTCCAGCCGGATGCCGTCCTCGGCCTCGGCGACGTAGATCGTCTGGACCTCGCGCTTCGGCGCGTCGGCGGGCGGTTCGTCGGTCAAAGGGCGGCTCCGAAGGCGCGGCGGGCGATGGCCAGCCCGGCGAACAGCGCCGCGATCGACAGCACCACCGAGGCGGCCACATAGCCGCCGGCCAGGGCGAACTGGCGGCGCTCGATCATCAGGGCGGTCTCGAGGAAAAGGCCGAGAAGGTGGTGAACCCGCCCAGCACGCCGACGGCGGCGAACAGGCGGATCGTCTCGGACTGGGCCCCGCCCCGGAAGGCCAGCCAGCCGGTCAGCAGCCCCATCAGCAGGCCGCCCGCCAGGTTGACCGTCAGCGTGCCCCAGGGCCAGCCCGCGGCCGGCAGGACCCGGCCGACGCCATAGCGGGCGACGGCGCCCAGGGCGCCCCCGGCTGCAACGATCAGAAAACGTGTCATGCTGCGGCGCTTATACTCGCCCTTGAGGCAAAACGAAGAGAGGCCCCATGACCGACCTGCTGCTGGCCATCGCCCACCACATCCTGGTCTTCGGCCTGGCGACCATGCTGGCGGTCGAGGCCGTCCTGCTGCGCGAGGCGCGGATCGACGTGAGGCGGCTGGGGCGGATCGACGCCGGCTACGGCCTGACCGCCGTCCTGGTGATCGGCGTCGGGGTCGGCCGGGTGATCTGGGGCGGCAAGGGCTGGGCCTTCTACGAGGCCAATCCGTTCTTCTGGGCCAAGATGGCGGCCTTCGCGGCGATCGGCCTGCTGTCGCTGGCGCCGACCCGGACCTTCCTGCGCTGGGGCCGGCTAGCGAAGGCGGACGACGCGTTCCAGCCGCCCGAGGCCGAGGTCAGGCGGCCGCCTGGCGCTGCGCCTGCAGATGGCGCTGGTGGTCGTGGTCCTGGCCTGCGCCGCGGCGATGGCGCGGTATCCGTTCTGACCGAAACTTCACTTGCCGGGCGGCAGGGTTAACGGCGATACCCGAACGGTGGCGCTTCGCGTCGCGGGAGAACGCTGTCGGCCCGAGGGCGCGATCTGCCATAGTGCCGGGCCGAGACGCGGATGGGGGCCGCCAAAGCGCCATGTCGCACGACGATCATCACGGTCACGCGCCGCACGCCCCCCTGCCCGCGGGTCATGAGCGCCGTTCGAGGCGGCCACGGCGGCCAGGGCCACGACGCCCGGCTCCAGGC
>NZ_JBNFOJ010000387.1:0-2274 GCF_057364705.1 Brevundimonas sp. CURTG3B2_SDJG | reverse complement strand
GCCGCCGGTCGATCGCCGGCCCCGCGCCCCGCCGCCCGCCGAACGGCGCTGAGCCCATCCGAATCTCGCCCGGACGACAGAATCCGGGGATCATCGTCGCAGGAGAGACCGCCCATGGCCGCCACGGCCCCCTACGCTTCCACGCTCGCCGCCGACGCCGCCCGGGTGACGGAGCTGGCCGCCATCGCGTCCTACGCCGGGATCGGCCGGGGCGACGAGAAGGCCGCGGATCAGCTGGCGGTGGACGCCATGCGCACCGCGCTGAACGCCCTGGACATCGACGGCAAGATCGTCATCGGCGAGGGCGAGCGCGACGAGGCCCCGATGCTGTACATCGGCGAGAAGGTCGGGACCGGGAAGGGCCCGGCCATCGACATCGCCCTGGACCCGCTGGAAGGCACGACGCTGACGGCTAAGGCCATGGCCAATGCGCTGTGCGTTCTGGCCATGTCGCCGGGCGGCGGCATGCTGCACGCGCCCGACACCTATATGGACAAGATCGCGATCGGGCCGGGCTATGCGCCGGGCACGGTCGACCTGGACATGACGCCCCAGGACAACGTCCGCTCGCTGGCCTCGGCCAAGGGGGTGAACCCGTCCGACATCACCGTCTGCGTCATGGACCGGCCGCGCCACGCCGAGCTGATCGCCGCGCTGCGCGAGGTCGGCGCCAAGGTGGTGCTGATCACCGACGGCGACGTGGCGGGGGTGATCCACACCGCCGAGCCGGAGACCGGCATCGATCTGTACCTGGGATCGGGCGGGGCGCCCGAGGGCGTGCTGGCGGCCTCGGCGCTGAAATGCGTCGGGGGTCATTTCCAGGGCCGGCTGATCTTCCGCAACGACGACGAGCGGGCCCGCGCCAGCCGCACCGGGGTCGTCGACTTCGACCGCAAGTACGACCTGCACGAACTGGTGTCCAAGGACGCCATCTTCTCGGCGACGGGCGTGACCAAGGGCGCGATGCTGGACGGGGTGACGATGAAGGGCGGCTTCGTCTCGACCCACACGCTCGTCATGGACTCCTCGACGCGGACGGTCCAGCGCATCCGCACCATGCGTCCTCTCTGATGGCCGACGGCGGAGCCGCGCCCGCCTTCCTGGGCGTCTTCCGCTCGCTGTCCGGCCGCGCCTGGCGGCAAAGGCCCGCCGAGGCGGCGCTGATCCGCGCGCACATGCAGGCGCTCGACCTGGACGAGCCGCTGGCTCGGGCGCTGGCGGCGCGCGGGGTCGGCGCCGATCAGGGCGCGGACTTCCTGACGCCGACGCTGAAGGCGCTTTTCCCCGATCCGTCCAGCTTCACCGACATGGACGCGGCCGCCGCGGCGATCGTGGACGCCTTGCAGGCCGGATCGTCGATCCATGTCTTCGCCGACTACGACGTGGACGGGGCGTCCTCGGCGGCGCTTCTGGTGCGCTGGTTCCGGGCGATGGGCGCGGACCTGCCGATCTATGTGCCGGACCGGATCACCGAGGGGTACGGGCCGAGCGCCAGGGCGTTCGACACGCTGAAGGCGTCCGGCGCCGAGCTGGTGATCACCGTGGACTGCGGCGCGGCTGCGAACGAGGCGGTGGCGCACGCGGCCGCGATCGGGCTGAAGGTGGTGGTGATCGACCACCACATGATGCGCGAGCAGCCGCCCGAGTGCCTGGCCGTGGTCAATCCGAACCGGCCCGGCTGCAACTCGGGCCAGGGCAATCTGGCGGCGGCGGGCGTGGTGTTCGTCCTCCTGGCGGCGCTGAACCGCGAGGCGCGGGCGCGCGGGCTGTTCGAGAGCCGCGATCAGCCGGACATTCGGCGATGGCTGGATCTGGTCGCCATGGGGGCGATCTGCGATGTGACCGGCCTGACCGGCTTCAACCGGGCCCTGACCAGCTTGGGGCTGAGGGTGATGTCGGACTGGGCCAATCCCGGCCTCAAGGCCCTGCTGGCCGCGGCCGGAAGCGAGCCGGGGCCGGCCAAGGTCAATCACGCGGGCTTCATCCTGGGGCCGCGGATCAACGCGGGCGGCCGGATCGGCAAGTCCGACCTAGGCGCGCGCCTGCTGTCGACCGACGACCCGGAGGAGGCCGCCGGCCCTCGCGCAGGAACTGGACGCCCTGAACCTGGCGCGGCGCGAGGTCGAGCGGCAGGTGACCGAAGAGGCGATCCGCCGGGTCGAGGCGCCGGGGCTCACGCGGACGGCTCCGCGGTGGTGGTGATCGAGGGCGAGGACTGGCACCCCGGCGTGGTCGGGGATCGCCGCGGGGGCGGGTTGCGCGAGCGCTGGCGCA
>NZ_JBNFOJ010000386.1:0-2274 GCF_057364705.1 Brevundimonas sp. CURTG3B2_SDJG | reverse complement strand
GCGCGCCTTCACCCCGCGACCACGGCGCGCCCGCCGGTGTTCATCACCGCCCGCGAGGCCCCTGGCGCTCCAGCCGTCGGATCCGGCCTGGACGACGCCGCGCTGCATGACCGCGCGTGAGCACGCGATGTACAAGGACGCCGCCACCACTTTCGCCCGGGCGCGCTGATCCCCTTAGCCTGCGCGACGAAAAAAGGGCGCTCCCCGCGACGGGAGCGCCCTTTCTCGTGCGCGATCGCGGCCGCGGTTACGGCTGCGGCTTCAGGTACTTGTCCAGCCAGCCGAACACCTCGTTGTGCCACTGCACGCTGTTGGCCGGCTTCAGGACCCAGTGGTTCTCGTTGGGGAAGAAGAGCAGGCGGCTGTCGATCCCGCGGCGCTGCAGGGCGGTGAAGGTGGACAGGCCCTGGGCGGTCGGGATGCGGTAGTCCAGGTCGCCCTGCACCACCAGCATCGGATCGCGCCACTGGGCGACATGGTTCACCGGGTTGAACTGCTCGTAGCCCTGCGGATTCTCGTACTGGGTGCCGCCGTACTCCCACTCGGTGAACCACAGCTCCTCGGTGCCGTAGCCCATGCCGCGGATGTCGAAGACGCCGTCGTGGTTGACCAGGCATTTGAACTCGCCCGGCCAGTTGCCGGCGATCCAGTTGATCATGTAGCCGCCGTACGAGGCGCCGAGCGCGCAGGCGTTGTCGCCATCCAGGAAGCCGTAGCGTTCCTGGGCCGCGGCCCAGCCCTTCTGCAGGTCCTCGAACGGCCGGTCCCCCCAGTGCTGGCTGATCGAATCGGTGAAGGCCTGGCCGTAGCCGGTCGAGCCGTGGAAATCGATCATGACCACCGCATAGCCGGCGCGGCGTAGGTGGCCGGGTTCCAGCGGTAGGACCAGCTGTTGCCGAACGAGCCTTGCGGCCCGCCGTGGATCAGGAAGGCGACCGGGTACTTGCGGCCCTCGACGTAGTTCGACGGCTTCAGGACGTAGCCGTGCACCGTCTCGCCGTTCCAGCCGGCGAAGGTGAACTGTTCGGGCTCGCCGAAGGCCTTGTCGTCCAGCTGCGGGTTCACGTTGGTGATGCGCGCGGGCATTTCGCGCCCGCGGAAGGTCTTGACGAACAGCTCGCTGGGACGCGTCAGGGTGTCCTGGGCGAAGACGAAGCCGGACGGGGTCTGCTGGAAGGCCGAGACATGGCCTTCGCCGGTGATCGGAGCGACCGATCCGCTGCGCACGTCGACCGAGAACAGCCGCGTCTGACCCACGTCGCCGGCGGTCGTGTAGAGGGTCCGTCCGTCGCGCGACCATTGCAGGGTGTCGGCCGAACGGTCCCAGTTCGCCGCGATCTGACGGGTCTCGCCCGAGGCGACGTCGCGCAGGAAGATGGCGTATTTGTCGGCCTCGAACCCGGGACGGGCCATGGCGCGGTAGGCCAGTGTCTTGCCGTCCGGCGAGAAGACCGGGCCGGTGTCCCAGGCGTCGTTGGCCTCGGTCAGATTGGTCAGGCGGCCCGGCTCGGCGATCGACACCTGATACAGGTCGAAATTGGTGCTCCAGGGCTCGGACTTGCCGGCCTCGCGGGCCGAGAAGACGATGCCCTGGCCGTCCGGAGTGAAGGTGAACTCGCTCTCGTCGCCGAAGGGCTTGGAGGGGGTGTCGCCATCGAAGCCGCGGGTGACCCAGACCGGCTCGCCGGACCCGTCTGTCCCCAGCACGAAGAGGTGGTTCTGGGTCCCGTCGTTCCACGCATCCCAGTGGCGCACGAACATGCGGTCGTAGACCTGGCCCGTCGACGGATCGTCGGCGACGGCCTTGCTGCGGTCGACCGTGCAGGCCAGGGTCTCGCAGTCGGGGAACACGGCCAGCGACACCGCCACCTTCGAGGCGTCCGGGCTCAGGCGATAGGCGTTGATGTCCAGCGGCAGGCGGGTGACCTGGGCCGGGTTGGTCCCGTCGGCGTCGGCGCGCCAGACCTGGCTGGAGCCCGAGCGGCCCGAGAGGAAATACAGCTTGCCGTCCGCGCCCCAGCGCGCGGTGTTGGCGCCGCCCTCATTGATCGCCAGACGCCGGCCCTCGCCGGGGTTCTGCAGGTCCATCATGAACAGCGCGCCGGCGCGGCGGTTGGCCGCCACATCGGTCGTCGTCACCGAATAGACCACCCAGCGGCCGTCCGGCGACACCTGGGGATCGCCCAGCCGGTTGGCCGAGATCATGTCGGCGTAGGTGAAGGCGTCGCGCGCCTGAGCCGCGGCGGCCGGGGACGCGGCCGGCGCCTCGGCCAG
>NZ_JBNFOJ010000385.1:0-2291 GCF_057364705.1 Brevundimonas sp. CURTG3B2_SDJG | reverse complement strand
CGGCCGTGGCGCGCGAGGCGGCGCGAGCCTCCTCGACTTCGCGCTTGGCGGCCTCGGCCTGGCCGGCGGCCTCGGCCTGGACCTGACGGGCGGTTTCCACCGCCGTCGAGATGGTCGAGGACCGCTCGTCGAACACCCGGCGCATGCGCGGGGCGAAGACCTTGGCGATCAGGATGTACAGAACCGCGAACAGGAAGATCAGATAGACGATCTGGCCGAACCAGTGCTGGAACTCGAGCTGCGGCAGGCCGCCGGCTTCGTGTCCGCCACCGTGCGTGGCCTCGGTCGTGGCGTGCGTGTCCTCGGTCGCGACCGGCTGGGTCGCGTCCGAAGGCAGGACGGGTTGAGCGTGCGTGGTCATCTGTCGCCTGGTCTCGAAGAAGTCGATGCGTCAGCCACGGCGGGTCCGCTCGCCAAGAGCAGACCCGCCGCGGTCGAACGGGATCAGGCGAAGTAGATCAGAGCGCCCAGAACGAAGGCCAGGATGCCCAGGGCTTCGGCCAGGGCGGCGCCGACGAACAGGTTACCGATTTGCGAGCCGGCGGCCGACGGGTTGCGCAGGGCGCCCGCCAGGAAGTTGCCGAAGATGTTGCCGACGCCGATGCCGGCGCCGATCATGCCCAGGGTGGCGAGGCCGGCGCCGATGGCCTTGGCGGCTTCTACTTCCATGATTCTCTAGTCCTAGTTGGTTGGGTTGGAAGAATGACTGGGCCGGCCCTTAGTGGGCGTGGTCCAGGTTGACCACATCGTTGAGGTAGATGCAGGTCAGAACAGCGAAAACGAAGGCCTGAAGGAAGGCCACAAGGAACTCCAGCGCGGTCAGGCCCGTGACCATGCCCATGGCCAGGGCGGCGCCCGGAATGCCGAGCAGGCCCAGACCGCCCCCGGCGGCGAGCGCGCCCAGCGACACGACGAAGCCCGCGAACACCTTCAGAGCCACGTGGCCGCCCAGCATGTTGCCAAACAGACGAAGCGCGAGAGTGAACGGGCGCAGGGCGAACGAAACGAACTCGATGATGCCGACGAACCAGCGGATGCCGATCGGCGCCGTGCTGGGCCAAAACAGCTTGAAGAAGCCGACGCCGTTCTTGGCGAAACCGATGACCAGCACCAAGCCGAAGGTGATCAACGCAAAGGTGGCGGTGATGGCCAGCTGAGAGGTCGCCGTGAACGACAGGAACATGCCGAGCAAATTCATCGCCAGGATGAACAGAAAGACGGTGAAGACGAACGGGAAGTACTTACGGCCGTCGTGGCCGATCAGCGAGTCCGTGAGACTATCGATCATGCCGAAGAGGGTCTCGCCCACCGCCTGCAGGCGGCCCGGCACGACTTTGGCACCCGAGGTGACCACGGCGAGGAAAGCGACGACCAGGACGAACGCGATGGTCATCGCCAGATGGGAGTTGGTGAAGGCCAGGTCGACCGTGCCGATGACGGGCAAGGTCACGTCGGGGAGATCGACGATCTTCTGGACCTGAAACTGGTGTAGCGGATCGGCCATTGGTCGATCAGGCTCCTTCGTCTTCGTCGTCGAAGGGAACCGACTTCGGCTCCCCGTGCTGTTTCGCTTCGGCCATCAGGCGCTGCGCGGTGCGCCACGCCATCCAGACCGAAATGGCGAAGCCCAGAAGGACGCCGCCGATGATTCCCGCCGGCCTAGTGCCCGCAAAATGGTCGATCCCGAAGCCGAGCGCCAAGCCGACGAAGACGCCGCCGAGCAGGTCGGCGAGAATCTTCCAAGCTTGGCCGGCCGCCGCCTGACCCGCAACCTCCGGAGAGACTTCACGGGTCGTGCGCGCCTCCAGATCGGATGCGCTCTTCTGAAGGCGAGCGATCGCCTCTTCGCGCGATTCCGGTGGCAGGGACATGGCGGCCTCAGCGCCCCGACGCGGGCGCCGGAGGGGGTCTGAATTCGGCGCGGAACCTATAGGCGCGCCCCGCGCAGGTCAAGGCGGCGCAATCCTTCAACATCTTGCTGAATTTCAGCATGAATTTCCTGGCCCGCCCGTAGTGGGACGAACGGTCGCTGCCCGGACGCCCGGATTCGGCGAAAGGCGTGATCCGGAGGCGTCAGAAAACGTGGGGTGCGAAACCGGAAGCTCGGCCGTACGTTCACCGGGACCCGATGTCGGTTCAGTGGAGGAGAGTTGGATGAAACCGGGCCTGAGGATGATGGGAATCGCCACGCTCGCGGGCGTGCTGACGGCTTGCGGTCAGGCGCCGGCCGAGGAACAGCCGCCAGTCGACGCCGCGCCGGCCGCGGCGTCAGCGCCTTCAGCTCGGCGATC
>NZ_JBNFOJ010000384.1:0-2311 GCF_057364705.1 Brevundimonas sp. CURTG3B2_SDJG | reverse complement strand
GCGAGCAAGCGGACGGCATCCATCGCCGTCCGACGAGGACCCCCGGACTACCCTTCGCCCGGGCTTCATCGCTCGACCACAGCCCGCCGTCGTCGGGACGTTGGATCCGACGCCCTCCCCATCGACGGGATGCGAAGAGTATGGCGCAGGTGGAGGACGGTGCGGGAATAGGACGCTGGGGCGGGCGGGGAGTGGAGGGATTCCAGCGGCTTGGCGGGTTTCGGTTCGCTGGGAGTCCGTGAATGCCGTCCATGGGCGACGCGTCACCTCCCGGCCTGCACCGCGTCATGGAAGATCAGGCCCAGGGTCATGCGGTGACCGTCACGCACCCGGTTGACGCCGTGGCGCATCTGGACGCGGTAGTCGCCGCGGGTTCCGGCGACGGGGCGTTCGCGGACGGCGAAGACGACGCCGTGGCCCTGGGTCAGGGGAACGACGTGGGCCTGGGACTGGCTGCGGGGTTTCTGCTCGACCAGGACGAACTCGCCGCCGTCGAAGTCGCGGCCTGGCGCGCTGAGCAGGATCGCGACCTGGAGCGGGAAGACGAGCTCGCCGTAGAGGTCCTGGTGCAGGCGGTTGTAGTCGCCCGGGCCGTATTTGAGCATCAGGGAGGTGGGCCGCGTCTGGCCGGCGGCGCGGCAGCGGGCGGTGAAGTCTTCAAGGCGGGCCGGGAAGTCGGGACGACCGAGCCGGGCGGCCCAGTCGTTGGCGACCGGGACGAGGCCGGCGTAGAGGCGTTCGCGCAGGGCGGGCAGCGGGTCGGGGAGGGGATTGGCGAAATACTGGTACTCGCCCTGGCCGAAGCCGTGGCGGCCCATGACGACGCGGCTGCGGAAGCGGTCGGGGTCGTCGTAGAGGGCGGCGAGGGTGGCGCAGGTGTCGGGCGTCAACAGCGGGCCGGTCAGGGCCCAGCCCTGGGCGTTCAGGTCGGCGGCGATGCGCGGGAGGTCGAGGGACATGGGGCCGGTGTAGGCCCGAGCGCCTTAGGGGGCTGGCGGGTTTCGGCCTCGGCGTCCCTTCTCCCATTGGGAGAAGGTGGCCCGAAGGGCCGGATGAGGGGCGGGCGGAAGACGTCCCAAAAAACGACCCTCACCCTTTCGCCTGGCCGATCGCTTCGCTCTCGGAGGCTCAAGCACTCTCCCAAAGGGAGAGGGTCACCCAAACCTTCTGCGCTGTTCCGCGCTTCTCAGCGTCGAGCGCAGGAAGTCGGCCGGCGGGTCGGTCTCGGCCAGCACGTCTTCCTTGATGGCGCGGGGCTCGCCGAACAGGTGGCCCTGGCCCATGCCGACGTCGAGCTCCAGGATGTCGACGATCTGGCGCTCGGTCTCGCACTTCTCGGCGATCAGCTCGATGCCGTAGCGGCGGGTCAGGCCGGCGAAGTCGGCGGCCGAGATGTCGCGCAGGGACGGCAGGGCCGAGGCGCCGTCGGCGTCCAGCAACTGCTCGATCAGCAGGTCGGCCGAGACCTTCATGAACTTGACGTCGGAGCGCTGCAGGTCGGCGAAGTCCAGGTCCAGGGTCTGGACCTTGTCGATGGAGAACCGGAAGCCGAGATCGGCCAGCTTGGCCATGTTGCGGGCCTCGACCGCGCCGCGGGCGTCGAAGACGGCCTGGCCCAGCTCGAAGATCAGGGCCTGGTTGAGGTCGCGGTTCTCCGACAGGAAGTCGAGGAACTGCGGGAAGAAGGTCTCGTCGCCCAGCGAGGTCAGGGCGACGTTGCAGAAGACGCCGACCTTGCGGTCCTGGCGGGCCAGACGGCGGACGATCTGGGCGCAGCGGAAGAGCAGCAGATTGTCGATGGCGGGAACCAGGCCTTCGCCTTCCGCGACCGACAGGTATTCCGCCGGCATCATCACGCGGTCATCGGCGGCGCGCAGGCGGGTGAAGCTTTCGTAGAAGATGGTCCGGCGCTGGGGCAGGGAGACGACCGGCTGCAGGTAGAGGTCGACGCGGTTTTCGGCCAGGGCCTCGTGGATGGTCTGGAGGAGCGCGTTGGACTGCTGCTGGTGACGGGCCTCGAAGGCGCTGGCCGGAGCCGGGCGGCTCATGCGCTCGTCGATGGAGACGCTCATCTGCTGGATGAGGGTCTCGAGCATGCGGACCTCGCCGGACAGGGCCTCGGTCGAGGTCAGGGCGCCGCTTTCGATGGCCTGGGCCAGTTCGGTCAGCGCGCCTTGCGTGGACTCCATGGCGTCGGCGAGCAGGCGGTGGGCCTCGCGGACCTGGTCGATCTCCTTCTTCAGCGAGGCGCGCTGGGCGCGGCCGACGAAGAGGGCGTGGGCGGCGGCGAGCAGGCCCCAGGGTCCCGACG
>NZ_JBNFOJ010000383.1:0-2321 GCF_057364705.1 Brevundimonas sp. CURTG3B2_SDJG | reverse complement strand
GACGCCGACCGCCAGCGCGCCGGCGCTCGGCGGCCGCGCGCCTAGCGTCGGAGCCTATCGGGGCGGCGGGCCTCGCGCGCCCGCTTCAGCCTGTCCTTGGCGTAGTCGTGGTCGGGCTCGAGCGCGATCGCCCGTTCGAAGTGACGGATCGCCGCATCCGCGTCTCCTGACGCCAGGGCGATATCCGCCAGGCCGCAATGGCTGTCCGCCGATTGCGGGAAGGCCTGAAGCGCGTCCTCGAAGACCCGCCTGGCGTCATCCATCGCCGGCATTGCGTACAGTTTGTAGCCGATGCCGACCAGCAGCCCGTCTTCCTTGAAGGCCTCGTCCGCGGGCCGTGCGGCTTTCATCCCGTCGTACCGTTGAAGCCCCGCCTCGACCCCCTCGGCCAGGATCGCGTCGAGCAGGACGGTTTCGGTCGTCGGCTCGGGCGTCCTGTAGCTCTCGCCGAAATAGATCGCCGCCAGAGCTCGCGCCGCGCCGCCCGCGCTGGCTTCGTCGCTGTTGCTGAGGACGATGACGGTCAGGCCGTCGTCGATGAAGCGGGCCATGTAGGCCGAGTAGCCGAAGCCGCTGCCCGAGTGCCCGATCTGTCGTCGGCCCAGCCAGTCCCTGACCTCCCAACCGTAGCCGGAGAAGGTGTTCCTGGGATTGGCGACCATCTCCTCGAACGACGCCGCGGTGATCAGCGTGTTGTCGCGCAGCGCCCGATCCCACTTCAACAGGTCGTCCGCCGTGCTGATCAGGCCGTTGGCGCCGTAGGCGTCGCTGGTGGTCTGCGGCGTCGTGTTGATGAAGGTCGAGCCCAGGGAGTAGTACCCCGTCGCCAGGCCGGGCACGATCTCACGCGTGTTGTTGAAGCGCGAGCGCGTCATGCCCAGCGGCGTCAGGATTTCGGCCTGGAGGACTTCCGGGAAAGGGCGTCCCGCGGCTCGCTCGACGATCCGTCCCAGCAGGACGTAGCCGGTGTTGCTGTAGCTGTATCCTTCTCCCGGAGCGAACAGCAGCGGACGGTCGCGAACGAGGGAGTCCACCCCGCCGCGCCAGTACGTCCGCGCATCCAGGTCCTCGTCCCAGTCCGGGAGGCGGGAATAGCCCTCGACGCCCGAGGTGTGGTTGAGCAGCTGCTGGATGGTGACGGCCCGCCAGGCCTCCGGGCAGTCCTCCAGATAGTCGCAGGCGCGGTCCGACACCTTGAGCGCGCCCCGCTCCTGCAGGCGCATGATCAGCGTCGCGGTGAAGGGCTTGGTCAGGGATTGCAGCCGGAAGGCCGTGTCGGGGCCGTTGGGGACGCCCAGCTCCTGGCTGGCCAGGCCGTAGCTGCCCCGGAACACGGGCGCGCCATCCTTGGCCACCACCACGGTGCCGCTGAAGGCGGCGTTCCGGACTGCGGCGGCCATATAGGCTTCGAAAGCCGCGGCCCTGGCTTCGGGACTTGGCGTCGTCGAAGCGGCTTCCTGCCCGTCGGCCGCCGCAGTCGCGGGAAGGGCCGCCGACAGGCTTCCGGAAATGAACGCCGCCGTCGCGGCCGCTGACAACCAGAACCTACGCATTCGTGTGATCTCCATACGCCACCCTCAGTTATCTTTATGGCATAATATTTTGCGTCAAGATATTTCACGTGAAGCTTTGTTCACCCGGAGGGCCTGGGATAGTTTCCGGACATGACGAACGCCGCCCCGCCTCCCGATCTGGTCGACAGCGTGCTCGACGATTGGCGCCGGTCACGTCCGGAGACCCGGGCCGACGCATTGCACGTGGTCGGCCGCATCATCTGGCTGGGGCGTCAGTACGAAGAGACCGTCGTGCGGATGAAGTGGGGTCCCGGCCTGTCCTATTCCGACTACGACGTGATCGCGACCCTTCGGCGAGCCGGCAGTCCCTACGAACTGGCGCCCACCGAGCTCGGCAAACGGGTTCTGCTCACCTCCGGCGGGCTTACGGCCTGCCTGCGGAGGCTGGAGAATGCGGGCCTGGTCTCCCGCCGGGGCGTCCGAGAGGATCGCCGCCGGCTGCTGGCCAAGCTGACGCCCAAGGGGTTCGACCTGGTCGAATCGTTCATCGACCAGCGCTTCGCCCTGGCCGACCAAGCCCTGGCGGGGCTTGATCCCAAGCAGATCGCCGCCCTGGAGGATCTGCTGCGCCGGCTCATGCCGCCGAGGGAGACGGGGTCCTGAAGCCCCTCTAGGGTTCCGTACTCAATACCGCTCATCCCCGCGAAGGCGGGGACCCAGTGTTTTGGGCGATCCGGCCGCGCCAGGGGCCCGCAAACGACAATCCCGCCGACCTTGCGCCGACAAAAGAACTGGGTCCCCGCCTTC
>NZ_JBNFOJ010000382.1:0-2351 GCF_057364705.1 Brevundimonas sp. CURTG3B2_SDJG | reverse complement strand
GGGCCGGTCGCCCACGGCCACCGTCCCGCCCATGGCGCCGGCCAGCTTGCGGACCACCGCCAGGCCCAGGCCCGCGCCGCCGAACCGGCTGGCGTCGGTGGCGTCGACATGGCCGAACTCCTCGAAGATGCGCTCGCGCGCCTCCTTGGGAACCCCCGGACCGGTGTCGTCCACCAGGAAGACCAGGCGTGGCCGCGCCCGGCTCCCGCCGGTCCGCTCGATCGCGATCCGCACCCCGCCGGCCTCGGTGAATTTCACCGCGTTTCCGGCCAGGTTGAACAGCACCTGCCGCAGCCGGCCCTCGTCGGCCAGGACGTCCGCGGCCTCGGCGGACACCGACCAGGCGATCTCCAGGCCCTTGTCGTGCGCCCGGGGGCTCAACAGTTCGGCGACGCCGCGTACCAGGGATTCCAGATCGACCGGGGCGGAATCGAACTCCAGCTTGCCGGCCTCCAGCCGGGCGTAGTCCAGCAGGTCGTTGACCAGTCCCAGCAGATGCTCGGCCGAGGATCGCGCGGCTTCGGCGTAGGCGCGCTGGGCGCCGTCCAGCCGGGTGCGCTGGAGCAGGCCCAGCATGCCGATCACGCCGTTCAGGGGCGTGCGCATCTCATGGCTCATCAGGCGCAGGAACTGCTGCTCGGCGGAGGTCGCCGCGGGTTCGCCCGGCTCCTCGATGACTGCCCTGCGTCGCGCCATGCCCGTCTCCCTTGAGGAGCACTCTGCGCGCGAACCCTTAAATTCGGCTCAATCCGCCCGGTTAAGAAGAAGTCTATCGCGGATGGTCTCGTCGGGACGGTTGGCCTTCAGCTGGCCCACGTAGATGTCCAGCCGGCCGTCGCCGTCGAAGTCGGCGAGGGCCAGGGCGATGTTGGGGCCCGCCACGCGGTCGGCGCCCAGGACGGCGTCCGAGACGTCGGTGAAGACGCCCCGGCCGTCGTTCAGCCAGACCGTCAGCGGCCCGTGTTCGCCCCGCACCAGGTCCAGGTCGCCGTCGCCGTCCAGGTCGCCGAAGCGGGCGGTCAGGGTGGTTCCGGTCTCGACGGGAATCCGGGCGCCGGTCTGGTCGGCGAAGCGGCCCGATCCATCATTGATCAGAAGCCGGTCCTGCGGCTCGCGCTCCTGCCAGCCGACGTGGCTGAAGTAGAGGTCCAGGTCGCCGTCGCCGTCGACGTCCGCCGGCGTGACCTTGCGCGCCTCCACGTTCCCCGGGGGCGGCAGCCGGTCCGAAGCCTCGACGAAGCGGCCCGACCCGTCGTTGAGCCACAGCGCATGGCCGCCTTCCTGGCCCAGGATCAGGTCGGGGTCGCCGTCGCCGTCCAGATCGGCGAACTCGGCGTCCTGGGTGACCCTGTCCTCGGGCGGCAGGCGGTTGGACGTCTCGTCCTGGAAAGCCCCTGCGCCGCTGTTGATCAGCAGGCGGTCCTGGCCGGCCCCGGCCAGGATCAGGTCCAGGTCGCCGTCGCCATCGACATCGGCATGCGCGATGGCGTCGGCTTCCGTGTCCGGCAGGGCGGGCTCGTCGATTCGATACCGCGCCGGGTCGACGTCGGAAACCTCAAGGGAGGCCACGATCCGCTCGAACCGGGCGCCGCCCAGACCCCGATAGTACTGGTGCACGTTCGTCCGGCCGAACTTCACGTCGTCCTCGGCGACGATGATGAAATCGAGGGTCCCGTCCCGATCGAAGTCCGCGATCGACACGTCCTCGCTGTCGTGGCCCGCGCCCGGAAAGCGCAGCTGGGGCGGCCCCGCCGCCAGATCCTCCGCCGCCGGGGGCGGAATGCGGTCCGAAGAGTCGGCGAAGCGGCCGCCACCCTGGTTGACCAGAAGTTTGTTCAACCGGAACTCTTGCGGGATCACCAGATCCAGGTCGCCGTCGCCGTCCAGGTCGGCGACGCCCACGTCCATGCTGTTGCGCATGACCGTGATCGGCAGGTGGGTGTCGGTGACGTTCTCGAAGCGGAAGCCGCGCCCGGCGCGAGACGGGTCATCGGTCTGGGCCAGGGCGGCGCCGGCGGGCGCGAGGGGCGCGGCCAGGACCAGGGTGATCGAGACGAGCGCACGCGCGCGGGCGGGTCGATGCGGCATGGCGGTATCCTCCCGGAGTCTGAGGCTAGCGCCGTTTCGCCGCCGCGAGGCGTGACAAATCGGTAAGTCACCAGGCGGGCGCCGGCGGCGCCTCGGCCGGGGAGCGGGAATCGAGGCTTCGGCCCGCGTCCTGCGTCGCGCGGCGGTAGATCAACGCCTCGGCGATATGACGGCGCAGCACGCCGTCGCATCCGTCCAGGTCGGCGATGGTGCGGGCCAGCCGCAGGGTGCGGGTCCAGCCGCGCGCGGTCAGGCCGCCGGCC
>NZ_JBNFOJ010000381.1:0-2370 GCF_057364705.1 Brevundimonas sp. CURTG3B2_SDJG | reverse complement strand
GGGCCGTTTCCCCCTGTTCCGCCAGGGCCGCGCCTTGGTCGAGCTGACCGACGTCCGCGACGCCGCCCCGCGCCCTGCTGCTGGCCGACCGCCATCGCGAGACGGCCGGCGGACGGGCGGTCAACGTCACCGGGGGACGGCCGCTGCCGATATCCGAGTTGGTCGGGCGTCTCGGCGAAGCGCTGGGCGTCCGCGTCCGGATCGTTCCAGTCCCCCTGCCCGTCGGTCAGGCCCTGTCGGTGATCTCGGAGAGCGTCTGCCGCATTCTCCCGGGCCGGCCGGAGCCGATCCTGACGCCCTACACCCTGTCCACGCTCGCCTGGTCCCAGACCTTCGACCTGACCGGCGCCCAGGTGCTGATCGACTACGAGCCGGCCCACGACGCCGTCGAGACCGCCATGGCTGTCGCGCCGGGAATGGCCGCTCGATGAAACGTTGCCGGGTCCATATCCTGCGCGCAGGGTCCTGCTCCCACCCGCAGATCATGACGCGCAGGGACGGGAGCCTGAAACCCGTGGTCTTCCCCGCGCTGGCCGCCCTGATCGTGCATCCGGACGAGGGCGCGATCCTGTTCGACACCGGCTACGACCCGGCCTTCTTCGAGGCGACCCGGACCTGGCCCGAGATCCTCTATCGCTGGACGACGCCGGTGGACCTGGCGCCGGGAGATGCCGTCGCCGACCAGCTGCCGCGCTTCGGCGTCCGGGCCGAAGAGGTCCGGGCCGTCGTCGTCTCGCACTTCCACGGCGACCACGTGGCGGGTCTTCGCCGGTTCCCGAACGCCCGCATCTTCTGCGCCCGGGCGGGGCTGCAGCAGGTTCGCCGCAAGGGCCGTTTCGCCCGCGTGCGGCAAGGCGTGCTGGCCGCCCTGGCCCCGGACGACATCGACGCCCGCTCCGCCTTCTTCGAGGATCGTCCCCAGGTGGCGCTCGGCCCCGACCTGACGCCGTTCGAGACCGGCGCGGACCTGCTGGGCGACGGATCGCTGCTGGTGGTCCACCTGCCCGGACATTGTCCGGGCCACTGGGGGCTGGTGGTGCGCGAGGACGGCGACCGCCTGCGCTTTCTGATCGCTGACGCGGCCTGGTCCAGCGGCCAGGTGCGCGACGACATGCCCCCTCCCCGGCTGACCACCGCCCTGCTGGGCCAGACCGAACCGTACCGGGCGACCCTGAACGCCCTGCACCGGCTGGGGCGGCGGAACCCCGACATCCTGCTGACGCCGTCGCATTGCGGCGAGGTTCCTGTCGAGACGCCCGATGCCGGCGGTTGACCGCGTCGCGGTCCTGAAGGCCTGGCTGAGCGCCCGGTGGACGGCGGTTCGCCTGCGGACCCCGGCGGACGTCACGCGGCGGCAGGCGACCCTCTGGCGGCGGATGACGCCTAGTCCTCGCCCGCACGCCCGCCGTCGCCGGGCTGGCGGGCCGGCCCCTCGAGGCCTTCCCCATCGTCTCGCCAGAAGAGGCGCGCCGGGATTTCGAGCGCTGGAACACCCTGGGCCTAACCCGCGCGGAGGCCGAGGTCGGCGCGCGCGAGGCGGAGACCGGCCGCAAGGGCGAGGTCCGTCCGGGCGTCACCGCCGGCTTCTCGTCGGGGTCCTCCGGCGGGCTGCGCGGCCTGTTCCTTACCAGCCGCGCCGAACGCGCCGCCTATCTGGGCCATCTGATCGCCCGACTGCTGCCCGCCACGGCCTTCCTGAAGCGGACCCGCATCGCCCTGTCGTTGCGCGCGACCTCGGCGCTGTACAGCGACGTCGCCGGGGCCGGGCCGTTCCGCTTCCTGTTCATCGGGCTGGAGACCCCCGGGCAGAACCGTCTGGAGCAGTTGAACGCCTTCGCCCCCCACGTCGTGATCGCGCCCTCCCATGTGCTGGCGGACATCGCCCGCCGGGTCGACGTCGGAGCCCATTGGCGGCCCGCACGGCTGCTGCAGGGCGCCGAACCGATGGGCGACGCCGAGCGCGACTGGATCGAGGCGGTCCTGGAGGCCCGCCCCGCCCCGCTCTACCAAGCCACCGAAGGCTTCCTGGCCGCGCCCTGCCGGCTGGGGACCCTGCATCTGAACGAGGACGTGCTGATCGTCGAACGCGAGGCCGTGCCGGGGACGAACCGGTTCCTGCCGATCGTCACCGACCTGCGCCGGGTCAGCCAGCCGATGGTCCGGGTGCGCGTTCCGGATCTCCTGGAGCCTGCGACCTGCCTGTGCGCCTCGCCCCTGTCGGCCGTCCGGCCCGTCGAGGGGCGGCTGGAGGACCTGTGGCGCTGGGGCGAGATCGTCGTCACGCCCCGCGCGGTGGAGGACGCGGTCAGCGACGCGATCGGCCCGGAGGCGGACTGGCGGGCCGTCGCCGGACCGGCGGGCGTGACGGTC
>NZ_JBNFOJ010000380.1:0-2371 GCF_057364705.1 Brevundimonas sp. CURTG3B2_SDJG | reverse complement strand
GCGACCGACCGGATGGCGGCCTTCTACCAGGCGACCGGCCGCTGGCTGAGCCCGACGGACCACAACCACCGGCGCATCACGCGGATCATCCGCTCCCTGCGACTGCTGAGCGGCGACGACCAGGCGGACGCCTTCCGGTCGCTGATCCAGGCGCGGGTCGCGGCGACGCGGGCGCCGGTCAGCGCCCGCAGCCAGGGATACTGGGCGACGGCCTAGGCTTACCTGTCATCCGCTCATCCCGGCGAAGGCCGGGACCCCAGATTACAGAACCCAGGCGGCTCGCGTTGGACCTCCGTGTCTTCGGTTCGACGACGGCGTCGTTGCATCTGGATCCCGGCCTTCGCCGGGATGAGCGGGTTGGGGGACTCACTCCAGCACCCCAATCAGGGCGCGTTCGAAGCCGGCGGCGTCGGGCCCGGGGAGGGCGGCGGCGAGTTCGCCGCTCTCGTAGAGCTCGAAGACCCGAGGATGGACGTAGGAGGACCGGCAGACGGTGGGGGTGTTGCCCAGCAGGCCCGCGACCGCCTTCACGCAGACGGTGACCTTGCGCTTGGCGTCGGTCGCCGACGAGGGCGGTTCGGCGTCGCGCAGGGCGCGGGCCGCCGACACCGTGCCGGCCCAGGTGCGGAAGTCCTTGGCCGAGAAGTCCTCGCCCATGGCCTCGCGGATGTAGGCGTTCACGTCGTCGGAAGTGATGGCGTGCAGCGTCCCTTCGCCGTCGCGCCATTTGAACAGCTGCTGGCCGGGAAGCTCGCGCAGGGAGCGCACGACGGTGGCCAGCCGGCGGTCGCGCACCCGCACCTCATGCTCGACGCCGCTCTTTCCCCGGAAGGCGAAGGTCAGGGCCGCGCCGTCGACCTCCAGGTGCCGCTTGTGCAGGGTGGTCAGGCCGTAGGAGCGGTTCTGGCGGGCGTACTGGGCGTTGCCCACGCGGATCAGGGTGATCTCCAGCAAGCGCACGGCGGTGGCCAGGACCTTGTCGCGGGTGACGCCGCGGGCGCCCAGATCGGCCTCGACCCGCTTGCGCAGCCTGGGCAGCGCCCGGGCGAAGGCCGGCAGACGCTCGAACTTGGTCTCGGCGGCGTGGCGGCTCCAGTCGGCGTGATAGCGGTACTGCTTGCGGCCCTTCACGTCGCGGCCGACGGCCTGGATGTGGCCGGTGGCGCGGGGGCAGATCCAGACGTCGGTCCAGGCGGGCGGGATGGCCAGGGCGCGAATGCGGTCCAGGGTCCTGGAGTCCCGGATCACGGCGCCGACCGGTCCAGATAGGTGAAGCCCTTGCCGGAGCGGCGGCGGGTCAGGCCGGGGGACTCGTCGCTGCACCAGCTCAGGCCGTCGGGGATGAGCGCGCCGTCGTCGGCGGTCATGCCTCGGCCTCGCGCAGCGCCGCCCGGAGATCGTGGATCCAGTCCCGCCCGGCGTCCCCGCCCCAGAGCTGCCAGGCGATGTAGCCGGCGGAGGGCGTCTTCGGGTCCCCCCAGCGCTTGCCCAGCTTGTCGACGGCGTGGCGGGCGAAATAGCTGTAGATCGACTTGATGTCCCGGTCGCTGACCGGCTCGCGGTCCATCAGGCGCTCGGCGCGGCGGACGCCGACGTGGGTTCCGCCCCGGCCGTGCTCTTCGCGCAGCTCCAGCCCCCGGCGCGCCGCTTCGGCCACGGCCTTGGGCGGGGTGCGGCGCGCGTCGGAGAGGGCGGGGTGGTCGATCATGATGTCCGTGAGAGGTTCGGGCGGGGGACGCAACGGCGCGGCGGTCAGGCGGTTCCGTCTTGACCCGGGCGCGCGGGCGAGGGAACCAGCCCCATGAACTATCGCCACAGCTTCCACGCCGGGAATTTCGCCGACCTGGTCAAGCACGCCCTGGTGCTGTGGCTGCTGGACCGCCGCCGCGCCGCCGGGCCGGTGACGGTGATCGACACCCACGCCGGCGCCGGGGTCTACGACCTGTCCGGCGACGCGGTCCGGTCCAAGGAGGCCGAGGCCGGCATCGCGCGCCTGATGGCCGCGGGCGACCGGCCGCCGTTGATGGAGGCGCTGGCGGCCGAGGTGGCCAAGCTGAATCCGCACGGCGGGGCGACGCTCTATCCGGGGTCGCCCCTGCTGATCGCCGGCCGGCTGGGGCGGGGCGACCGCTATCTGGGGTTCGAGCTGAACCCCGCCGGTCCTCACCCTGCTGACCGAGGCGCTGGAACCCTTCCGCAGGCGTCGGCGCGGGGCGGCGACGGCTACGACCAGGCCAGGGCCGAGGCCGCCGCCGCGCCCGGCGCCTTCCTGCTGATCGACCCGCCGTTCGAGCGGCCCGACGACTATATGCGCGCCGCCGAACACGGCCGCGGCGGTGCGCGCGCCGACCCGCGCGCCCTGCGGCGTGTG
>NZ_JBNFOJ010000379.1:0-2374 GCF_057364705.1 Brevundimonas sp. CURTG3B2_SDJG | reverse complement strand
CGCGGCCGGACGCAGCGCCGAATCCGGAGCCGCGGCCTCGGGGCCATCCGATCAGGGCGTCGGCCGCCTCGCCGGCGTGTCCGTCGTTCAGCCGGCGCAGGACGTCCGAGGCCAGGAATCGGGCCACGCCCACCGACACGGCGAAGCTGGCCAGGGCGTCGAACTGGTGCTGGTTCAGGGGGACGGAGACGTCCTCGTTCAGGGCCTTCACGACCGGCATCAGATCGTACTGCAGCAGCAGTTCGGCGTCCTGCTCGCCCACGGTCGCGCCTTCGCGCGCGGAGGCGGTGTGCCCGTAGCCGATCACCCAGCCGCCGGCCTCATCCCGGACCGCGCGCGGCCGGAAGCCCTCGAAGCTCTTGATGAGCACGATCCCCTCGCGGGAGACCTTCAGACGAGACCTGGTCGTGTCGGACACCGGTTTGACCCAAATCGAGACGGAAGCGCTCGCTCGCCGGGGGAACCAGCAAGCCCCGCGCCGGTCCGTCGCCCTAGAGCAGGACGGCGGTGGCCAGGCCCAGGAAGATCAGGAAACCGAAGAAATCGGTCGTCGCCGTGACGAAGACCGCAGAAGACACGGCCGGATCGAATTTCAGCCGCGACAGCGTCAGGGGCGTCAGCACTCCCACGGTCGCGGCGACCATCAGGTTCAGGACCATCGAGGCCGCGATCACCGCTCCGATCCGCCAGTCCTGCGACCACAGGCCCGCCGCGATCCCGATCAGGGGCGCCAGCACCAGGCCGTTGGCCAGGCCCACCGCCAGCTCGCGCCAGAAGGTGCGCGGGGCGTTGGAGCTGTTCAACTCGCGCGTCGCCAGCGCCCGCACCGTCACTGTCAGGGCCTGGGTGCCGGCGTTGCCGCCGATGGCCGAGACGATGGGCATCAGCACCGCCAGGGCGACGATCTGCTGGATGGTGCCGCCGAAGAAGGAGATGACGCTGGCGCCCAGGACCGCCGTGGCCAGGTTGATCGCCAGCCAGGGCACGCGGCCGCGCACGATCTCGGGCACGGACGAACCCCGATCCTCGTCGGCCACGCCGGCCAGGCGCAGGATGTCCTCGCGGTTCTCTTCCTGAATGATGTTGACGATGTCATCGACGGTGATCTGGCCCACGAGCCGGCCCGCCGAGTCGATCACGGGCGCCGAGATCAGGTGGTATTTCTCGAAGATGTAGGCGACCTCTTCCTGGTCCTGATCGACGGTGATCTCGTTGACCGGGTCCATGATCTCGCTGAGCGGCGTCTTGCGCGGCGCGCGCAGCAGCCGGCTGATGGCCACCCCGCCGATCGGCTTGTTCAGCGGATCGACCACATAGACGTCGAAGAACAGCTCGGGCAGGTCCTCGCCCTGGGCCCGGACGTGGTCGATGGTGTCGCCTACGTTCCAGAACTGGGGCGCGGCCATCACCTCGCGCTGCATCAGGCGGCCGGCCGAGTCCTCGGCATAGCCCAGCGAGCTCTCGATCGCGGCGCGGTCGACCTCGGGCATGGCCGCCAGCACCTTCTCGCGCTGATCGTCCTCCAGATCCTCGACGACCGCCGCGGCGTCGTCGGAGTCCAGCTCTTGCAGGGCCTCGGCCAGGGTGCCGTGCGGCACCCGTTCCAGCACCTCTTCCCGAATGCCGTCGTCCAGCTCAGGCAGGGTTTCGGCCAGAAGGTCCGGCGGCAGCCACAGGGTGACCACCGCCCGATGCTCGGCGGTCAGGAAACCCATCAGGTCGGCGACGTCGGCGGGGTGCAGGTCTTCCAGCAGCGAGCGCAAGCGCAGGCCGTCGCCGTCGTCGGCGGCGTCGACCACCTTCTCCACGAACGACGCGGTGAGGACGTAGTCCTCGTCTAGCGCGGCGTGGTCGATGTCCTCGTCCTGGGCAGACGGCAGGGAGGCGGTTGCAGCGGTGCTCACGCGTCGGCCTCCCTGTCTGTCAGATCAGCATCAAGCCGATGATTCGCCCTTAAAATAACGATGGTGCGGTCGAGAAGACTCGAACTTCCACGGGTTGCCCCACAGCGACCTCAACGCTGCGCGTCTACCAATTCCGCCACGACCGCTCGCATCGGAGCGGGGGCGATAGCGGAAGTCGCGGGGAAAGGGAAGGGGCGACCGTTCGCGTCGGGCGGCGCGGGACGTCCGCGGGCGGGGAACCGCCCGGGGGCGTAGCCGGAACTGCGTTCGGCACGGGACGTTTGAACCCCGACGGGGCGGCAGACGCAAGGATGGCGACAATGAAGACGATCGTACCGGCCGCCGGCGCCCTGATGCTGGCCCTGGCGGTTCCGACGATGGCCGATGCGCAGGATCGCGGCGGCGGACGGGGGCATGGACAGGAACGCGGCGGCGGGGAAGATCGCGGCGGCGGCCAGGACCGGCGGGGC
>NZ_JBNFOJ010000378.1:0-2401 GCF_057364705.1 Brevundimonas sp. CURTG3B2_SDJG | reverse complement strand
GGCCAGCCAGGGCCGCGATCCACACGCCGCTCGCAGCGCCCCGCCCAGGTCGGCGCGCTCCAGGCCAGCAGGGGCCGGCCGGCAGGATCAGCAGGGCCACGGCCATCAGGGGCACGAAGGTCAGGGCGAAATAGGGCGGGCCGACCGAAATGGTCGCGCCGGACGCGGCCTCCAGAATCAGCGGGTAGAGGGTGCCCAGAAGTACGGTGGCGGCGGCGGCGGTCAGAAACAGGTTGTTCAGCACCAGCGCGCCTTCGCGGCTGACGGGGGCGAACAGGCCGCCGCCCTTCAGCTGGGGCGCGCGCCAGGCGAAGAGGGCGAAGGCCAGACCGGCGGTCGCGCCCAGGATCGCCAGCAGCATCAGGCCGCGCTCGGGGTCGACCGCGAAGGCGTGGACGCTGGTGAGCACGCCCGAGCGGACCAGGAAGGCGCCCAGCATCGAGAAGGTGAAGGCCAGGAGCGCCAGGAAGGTGGTCCAGCCCGCCAGCGCGCCGCGCCGCTCGGTGACGACGGCGGAGTGCAGCAGCGCCGCGCCCGCCAGCCAGGGCATGAAGCTGGCGTTCTCGACCGGATCCCAGAACCACCAGCCGCCCCAGCCCAGTTCGTAGTAGGCCCAGAAGGCGCCCAGCGCGATGCCGACGGTCAGGAAGGCCCAGCTGGCCAGGGCCCAGGGCCGCACCCAGCGGCCCCAGGCGGGCCAGAAGCTGGAGTTGGCCCGGCCCTCGATCAGGGCCGCCACGGCCAGCGAGAAGCAAACCGAGAAACCGACGTAGCCGCAGTAGAGCAGCGGCGGATGGAAGGCGAGCGCCGGGTCCTGCAGCAGCGGGTTCAGGGACGAACCCTGGAACGGGGCGGGGTTCAGCCGCGCGAAGGGGTTGGAGGTGAAGACGGTGAAGGCCAGGAACAGGCGCCCAGCAGCCCCTGCGTCGCCACCGCCGAGGTCTTCAGCCCGAAAGGCAGATTCCGGGCCCGCGCCAGGGCCGCGCCGAAGCCGGTCATGACCAGGCACCACAGCAGCAGCGAGCCCTCGTGGCTGCCCCAGGCGGCGGCCACCTTGTAGAGCATGGGCTTGTCGGTGTGGCTGTTGGCCGCGACGTTGGCGACCGAGAAGTCCGAGACCGCGAAGGCGAAGACCAGGGCGGCGAAGGCCACCGCGACCACGCCGGCCGAGGCGATGGCGGCGCCGTCGGCTGCGCCCGCCAGCACCGGGCTGCGGCGAAGCCGGCCCGCCGCGGCGAGGACGGCCTGCAGCACCGCCAATGAGAAGGCCAGGACCAGGGCGAAGGCGCCCGTTTCGACGATCACGACGCAGGCGCTCCCGCCTCGGGCCGCCATTCGCCCTTGGCCTTCAGGCGCTCGGCGACCTCGCGCGGCATGTACGTCTCGTCGTGCTTGGCCAGGACCTGGGTGGCGCGGAAGCTGCGGTCGGCCTGGAAGGCGCCCTGGGCGACGATCCCCTGCCCTTCCCGGAACAGGTCCGGCAGGTCGCCGCGGTAGACCACGCGGGTCGACGCCGCATTGTCGGTGACGATGAAGGCCACCTGGCCGTCGGCTCCGCGCACGACGCTGCCCGCCTCGACCAGACCGCCCAGGCGCACGACGCGGCCCGCGGGCGCCTTTTCGGCGGTGGCCTCGGACGGCGAGAAGAAGAAGGTCACGCTGTCGCGCATGGCCCACAGCGACAGGCCGACCGCCAGCGCCAGAATCGGGGCGGCGGCGGCCACGACCCACAGCCGGCGGCGCGCCTTGGGCGATTTCGGAAGCCAGCTCATCGTCCCGCCTCCGCCGCCGACAGACGGGTTTGAAGCTCCGCACGGCGGGGATCGGCGACATCAAGCGAGTCGATCAGCGGCGTCCACATCGCACGCAGTTCGGCCACGTCTCCCCGCGCCAAGGCCGCCTCGCCCAGGAAGTAGCGGGCGCCGCCCTGATTCCGGTCGTGACGTAGAGCTTGGTGGAAGGCCGCCTCGGCGTCGCCGCCGACCACGCCGTCGTTAGCGCGCACCAGGCTCTCACCCAGACGCGACCAGCTGCGCGCATCGGCCGGCTCCAACGCCAGCGCGCGGCGGAAGGCCGAGGCGGCGCCGATCGGGTCGCCGGCCTCGAAACGCGCCGCGCCCAGCATGGTGAGCGCCTGATGGTTGTCCGGCTGCTCCTTGACCATCCGGCCGATCACCGCGGCGATCTGAACCGGCTCCAGGGCCTCGGGCTGCGTCGCCCATTCATCCACCCGGCGCTCCCAAGCCTGATCCGGCAGGCCGGACGACCCGACCACCGCATAGAGGCCCAGCGCGCCCAACGTCGCCGCCCCCAGGGCGCCCAACACCCACAGACGGTCCTTGGCGTCGGGCCGCAGAGGCGCCGAGACCCGTTCGGCCGCCAGGATGCGCGTCCCTGCCTC
>NZ_JBNFOJ010000377.1:0-2413 GCF_057364705.1 Brevundimonas sp. CURTG3B2_SDJG | reverse complement strand
GCTCGCCCTGTCGGCCCTGGCCGTCCCGCCGTTCGCGGGTTCGCCGGCCGCGGCTCAAACGGCGTCGCCCGCGGCTGCACCGGCCGAGACGCCCATCGTGATCGGGACGTCCTACGCCCTGCCCTCCGCCGTCTACGGCGGGACGCGCGAGATCAACGTCTGGCTGCCGCCCGGCTATGCAGAGGGCGAGGCGCGCTATCCCGTGCTGTACCTGTTGGACGGCGGCGTGGCGTATCAGGACTTCCACCACATCTCGGGCCTGGCCCAGCTGGGCACGATCACCGGCGCGACGCGGGACGTGATCGTGGTGGGGATCGCCAGTGTCGACCGGCGCAACGAACTGGCCCTGCCGACCGAGGATGCGGAGCTGATCGCCCGTTATCCGACCCAGGGCCAATCCGAACGCTTCCGGCGGTTCATCGGCGAGGAGCTCCAGCCCTTCGTGGAGGGGCGGTTCCGCACCAGCGGCGAGACAGCGCTGATGGGGGAATCCCTGGCTGGCCTGTTCGTCGTCGAGACCCTCCTGAAAGAGCCGCAGATGTTCGACGCCTACGTCGCCGTCAGCCCCAGCCTGTGGTGGGACGGCGGGCGGCTGGCGCGGCAGTCCGGCGCCCATCTGCGCGATCACTCCAACGATCCGCGCACCCTGATCCTGACGATCGCGGACGAGGGGGGCGAGATGCAGGCGGCCATGGACGTTCTGGTCGCCAACCTGCGCGACTACGCCATGCCCAACCTGACCTGGACCTACGAGCCGCGGCCGACCGAGAGCCACGCCACCATCTATCACGGCGCAGCGCTCGACGCCTTCCGCCGGCTCTATGCGGCGCCTACGCCGTGAGCCGCCTGGGCGCCGTCAGCCTGGTGGTGCGGGACTATGACGAAGCGATCGACTTCTACGTCGGCAAGCTCGGCTTCGTCCTGACCGCCGACATCGACCAGGGCCGCAAGCGCTGGGTCACGGTGACGCCCAAGGGCGGCGAAACCGCCCTGGTCCTGGCCAAGGCGACGACCGAGGCCCAGGCCGCGCGGATCGGCGACCAGGCCGGAGGCCGGGTCTGGCTGTTCCTGGAGACCGACGATTTCGCCCGCGACCATGCAGCCTTCACCGCGGCCGGCGTCAGATTCCGCGAAGCGCCGCGCCACGAACCCTACGGCGTGGTCGCCGTGTTCGAGGATCTGTACGGCAACGCCTGGGACCTGCTTGAGCCGTCCCGCACCGGAGACTGAGATGAGACTGGGCACCCCGCTTTCCGACACCACCGTCCGGGTGATGCTGCTGGGCGCCGGCGAGCTGGGCAAGGAAGTCGCGATCGAGCTGCAACGGCTGGGCGTCGAGGTCATCGCCGTCGATCGCTATCCCAACGCTCCGGCCATGCAGGTGGCGCATCGCAGCCACGTGATCCCGATGACGGACCCGCAGGTGCTGAACGGCGTCATCATGGCCGAGGCCCCGCACATCATCGTGCCCGAGATCGAGGCCATCGCCACCGAAGTCTTGGCCCAGGTCGAGGCCGCCGGACTGGCGACCGTCATCCCGACCGCGCGCGCGACCCAGCTGACCATGAACCGCGAGGGAATCCGCCGGCTGGCCGCCGAAGAGCTGGGCCTGCCGACCAGCCCCTACGCCTTCGCGACCTCGGCCGCCGAACTGGCCGAGGCGGCGCATCGCATCGGCCTGCCGGTCTTCGTCAAGCCGGTGATGTCGTCGTCGGGCAAGGGCCAGTCGATGGTCGAGGCGATCGAGGACGCCGCCGACGCCTGGGCCTACGCTCAGTCCGGCGGCCGGGTCGAGACCGCCACCGTGATCGTGGAGGGCCGCATCGACTTCGATTTCGAGATCACCCTGCTGACCGTGCGGTCAAGGGCGGCCGACGGCTCGATCCGCACCGACTTCTGCGCGCCGATCGGCCATCGCCAGGTGAAGGGCGACTATGTCGAGAGCTGGCAGCCGCAGGCGATGACGCCGGCGGCGCTGACCGCGGCGCAAGAGATCGCTGGCAAGGTCACCGGGGCGCTCGGCGGGCTGGGCGTGTTCGGAGTGGAGCTGTTCGTGAAGGGCGACCAGGTCTGGTTCTCGGAGGTAAGCCCCCGGCCCCATGACACCGGACTGGTGACCCTGGCGACCCAGACGATGAGCGAGTTCGCCCTGCACGCCCGAGCCATCCTGGGCCTGCCGACGGACGTCAGCCAGCGCGAAGTCGGCGCTAGCGCGGTCATCTACGGCGGCATGGACGCCCAGGGGATCGCCTTCGAGGGCGTGGCCGAGGCCCTGACGGTTCCGACCGCGGACCTGCGGCTGTTCGGCAAGCCCGAGAGCTACGAGCGGCGGCGCATGGGCGTGGCGCTGGCGCGGGGCGAGACGACCGACCAGGCGAGGGAGCGCGCCCGCGAAGCGGCCGCGAAGGTCAGG
>NZ_JBNFOJ010000376.1:0-2414 GCF_057364705.1 Brevundimonas sp. CURTG3B2_SDJG | reverse complement strand
GCCGGGCGGCGAGGGGTGTGGGAATACGGGAATGACGAAGGGTCAGGAGGCTGAAAACGCTCGATGTTCTTCGCTGAACCCGACTGGGCGTTCCGGCTCGGCCGCTCCGCTTTCGTCATCCCGGCGAAGGCCGGGACCCAGCGGCGCCGGAGCGCAGCGCAGGCGATGGTTCCGCGAGCCGTGTGCGTGACAGCTTCGCGCTCTCGCGCGCCGCTGGGTCCCGGGGTCGCTGCGCGCCCCGGGATGACGAAAGCAAGAGGAGGTCGGCGCTCAATGGGCCGCGGCCGGCGTCGCCGCGGGCGGCGATGGAGAGGTGAGGCTCTACGCCTTGCCGAACCCGCCGCCGCCTGGAGTCTCGATGACGAAGACGTCGCCGGCGGACATCTGGACCTCGGCCGTCGAACCCAGGCTTTCGATCGTCCCGTCCGCGCGTTCGATCCGGTTGATCCCCAGGGCGCCCGGGTCGCCGCCGTCCGCGCCGAAGGGGGCGGTTCGGCGATGGTTGGACAGGATGGCCGCCGTCATCGGCTCCAGGAAGCGCACGCGGCGCACCGCCCCGTCGCCGCCCCTGTTGCGGCCCTGGCCGCCCGAGCCGCGCCGGACGGAGAATTCCTCCAGCAGCACGGGGAAGCGGGTCTCCAGCACCTCGGGGTCGGTCAGGCGGCTGTTGGTCATGTGGGTCTGCACCGCCGAGGCGCCGTCGAAGCCCGGCCCGGCGCCGGATCCGCCGGCGATGGTCTCGTAGTACTGGCGGGCGTCGTCGCCGAAGGTGAAGTTGTTCATCGTGCCCTGGCTGGCGGCCAGGACGCCCAGGGCGCCGTACAGGGCGTCGACCACCGCCTGGCTGGTCTCGACGTTGCCGGCCACCACCGCCGCCGGATAGCGCGGTCGCAGCATCGAGCCGTCGGGCACGATCAGCTCGATCGGCTTCAGGCAGCCTTCGTTCAGCGGAATGTCGTCGTCCACCAGGGTGCGGAAGACATAGAGGGTCGCCGCCCGCGTGATCGACAGCGGGGCGTTGAAGTTGTTCGGCCGCTGGTCGCTGGTTCCGGTGAAGTCCACCACGGCCCCACGGGTCGCCGGATCGACGTCGATGCGGACGCGGATGACGGCCCCGTCGTCCATCTCGAGCTCGAAGGCGCCGGGCTTGAGCGCGGCGATGGCGCGGCGCACGGCCTCTTCGGCGTTGTCCTGGGCATGGCCCATGTAGGCCGCGACCGCCTCGCGTCCGAACTCGGCGCACATCCGGATCAGCTCGTCGGCGCCGCGCGCACACGATGCGATCTGGGCCTTCAGGTCGGCCATGTTCTGGTCGACGTTGCGCGACGGGTGCGGGCCCGAGGCGAACAGCGCCCGCGTCTCGGCGTCCCTCAGCGCGCCCGCGTCGACCAGCAGGAAGTCGTCGATCAGGACGCCCTCGTCCGCCACGGTCTTCGAGGTCGGAGGCATCGAGCCCGGGGTGATCCCGCCCACGTCCGCGTGGTGGCCGCGGGCGGCCACGAAGAAGGTCGGCCCGGCGTCGCCGTCCAGGAACACCGGCATGATGACGGTGATGTCGGGCAGGTGGGTGCCGCCGTTGTAGGGCGCGTTCAGCATGTAGACGTCGCCCGGCTTCATGCCGCGCCCGTCCGCCGCTTGTCCGTCCGCGCCGGACCCCCGCGAGGCGATCACCGTGCGGATGCTCTCGCCCATGGAGCCCAGATGGACGGGGATGTGCGGGGCGTTGGCGATCAGGGCGCCCTTCGCATCGAAGACCGCGCAGCTGAAGTCCAGCCGTTCCTTGATGTTCACCGAATAGGCCGTGGCCCGCAGCGCCTCGCCCATCTGTTCGGCGCAGGCCATGAAGCGGCTGTTGAACACCTCCAGCAGGATCGGATCGACCGCCGTGCCGACGGCCGTACGGGCGGGCAGGGGGACCACCCGCTCCAGGATCAGGTTCCGTCCGGCGTCGACCGACGCCCGCCAGCCGGGCTCGACCACGGTCGTGCCCGTATCCTCCAGGATGACCGCGGGCCCGTCGAGCGCTTCCCCCGGCGCCAGCGTCTCGCGCCGCCGGATCAGGGCGTCGCGGGTCTCGCCCGCCATCCGAACGGGGGCCCGGGATCCTGAGTCCGGCTCGGCCTCGGCATGCTCCGGTCGCGCCGTCGACAACCGTTCCGAGACCCCCGCGGCCTCGACTTCCAGGGTTTCGACGATCAGGGCCTTCCTCTCGGCGAAGAAGCCGAAGCGCAGGCGATGCAGGGCCTCGAAGGCCGCCGTCATCTCGGGCGCGGGCCCGAACGGGACGGTCAGCGGGGTATCGGAGCCGGCGAACTTGATCTCGGCCCGCGCCGTCGTGGCGATCTGGTCGTCGGCGAAGCCCTGGGACGCGAGATCGGCGCGCGCGGCCGCCTCCAGCGCCCGGACGGCCCCCG
>NZ_JBNFOJ010000375.1:0-2419 GCF_057364705.1 Brevundimonas sp. CURTG3B2_SDJG | reverse complement strand
AAGCGGAGTCGGGAGGCGGTCGGCCGCGTCCGAGCGACACGAGGGAGGGCGACGCCGGCGGATGGGATCGGAGCTCGAATGGGCCGCCGCCGGCGTCGCCCCCTCCTGACGGCTTCGCCGTCTGTCCTCCCCATCGCCTTGAAGGGCGATGGGGAGGTGAGGCGCGCCAGCCACGAAAAAGGGCGGCGCTTGCGGCGCCGCCCTCTCCCATTCTCAGACCATGCGGGCCTAGTGAACCGTCGGCTGCTCCACCTCGGTCCCGTCCGAACCGGGGTGATCGGCACCGAGACCGAAGGGCCCGAGTTGGGGAAGTTGTTCTCGTCGCGGTTCGGCGCGAGCCCCTTCTCCAGCAGGTCCTTGATCTCCTCGCCCGACAGGGTCTCGTACTCCAGCAGGGCCTGGGACAGCTTCTCGTGATCCTCGGCCTTCTTGGTCAGGATCTTGCGGGCCTCGTCCCAGCCGCTGGTGACCAGGCGCTTGACCTCCGCGTCGATGGTGCGGGCGGTCTCTTCCGAGATGTTCTGGGTGCGCGACACCGAGTGGCCCAGGAAGACCTCCTCCTGGTTCTCGCCATAGGCCACGGTGCCCAGCTTGTCCGAAAAGCCCCAGCGCGTGACCATCGCCCTCGCCAGCTTGGTGGCCTGCTCGATGTCCGAAGACGCGCCCGAGGTGATGTTCTCCTTGCCGAAGATCAGCTCCTCGGCCACCCGGCCGCCGGCCATGATGGCGATGCGATCCACCATCTGCTGGTACTTCATCGAATAGCGGTCGCCTTCCGGCAGCTGCATGACCATGCCCAGGGCGCGGCCGCGCGGCACGATGGTCGCCTTGTGCACCGGATCGGCCATCTTGACGTTCATGGCGACGATGGCGTGGCCGGCCTCGTGGTAGGCGGTCAGGCGCTTCTCTTCCTCGTTCATGGCCATGGACTTGCGCTCGGCGCCCATCATGACCTTGTCCTTGGCGTCCTCGAAGTCGCGGTGAGTGACCATGCGGCGGTCCTTGCGGGCCGCCATCAGAGCCGCTTCGTTGACCAGGTTGGCCAGGTCGGCGCCCGAGAAGCCCGGCGTGCCGCGCGCGATGGTCTTCACGTTCACGTCGGCGGCCAGCGGCACGTCCTTCATGTGCACGCGCAGGATCTTCTCGCGGCCCGAGACGTCGGGGTTCGGCACCACGACCTGGCGGTCGAAGCGGCCGGGACGCAGCAGGGCCGGGTCCAGCACGTCGGGACGGTTGGTGGCGGCGATCAGGATGATGCCCTCGTTGGACTCGAAGCCGTCCATCTCGACCAGCAGCTGGTTCAGGGTCTGCTCGCGCTCGTCGTTGCCGCCGCCCAGGCCGGCGCCGCGATGACGGCCGACCGCGTCGATCTCGTCGATGAAGATGATGCACGGCGCGTTCTTCTTGGCCTGTTCGAACATGTCGCGGACGCGGCTGGCGCCGACGCCGACGAACATCTCGACGAAGTCCGAGCCCGAGATGGAGAAGAAGGGCACGCCCGCCTCGCCCGCCACGGCGCGGGCCAGCAGGGTCTTGCCCGTACCGGGAGGGCCGACCAGCAGGGCGCCCTTGGGGATCTTGCCGCCCAGGCGCTGGAACTTGCCTGGGTCCTTCAGGAAGTCGACGACCTCCTGCAGCTCTTCCTTGGCCTCGTCCACGCCGGCGACGTCGTCGAAGGTCTTGCGGCCCTTGTGCTCGGTCAGCAGCTTGGCCTTGGACTTGCCGAAGCCCATGGCCCCACGAGCGCCGCCCTGCATCTGGCGCATGATCAGGATCCACAGGCCGATGATGAGGATGAAGGGCAGCAGGCCGAGCAGGGCGGTCAGCCAGATCGACTGGCGCGTCGACTTGGAGACGACCTCGGCCCCCGAGGCGGCGATGGAGTTCACCAGATCGACGTTGGGCACGGGGGTGGTGACGGTGACGACCCGGTTGTCGTTCAACGTGGCCTTCAGGGTCTCGCCCTGAACCTCGACCTTGGTGATGGCGCGGCTGTCGCGGCTTCAGCAGGTCGGAATAGCTCATCACGGCCGGCGCCCGGGCCGAGGCCTTGGCGTCGGGCGCGCCCAGCGCGCCGCCCCGGTTGAAGACCACGAAGGCCCCCACCAATCCCAGGATGATCAGCCCGACCAGGGCCATGTTGCGCAGATTCATTCTCGTCTCGATCCTTCGGGGCCGCGGGCGGCGGTCCGTCACTCGCTGATGTCAGCGCCCGAAAATAGGTGGTTCCGAGGCGTCGCGCCATGGATAGGCGAACCCAGGTCCCTTTCGTGCGTCATTCGGTCCAGCGCCAGCGCCAGTCTCTCGGCGACCAGGGCGTGCGCCAGCCGGGCGGCTTCTGCAAGAACCGGGGCGCCGACGCCGTCCCGGATCAGCACAGGCCGCGCGCCCCGCGCCGGGGCCGGAATCGCCCTCAGCC